>JAFEGD010000136.1 GCA_018240245.1 Spirochaetota bacterium
CAATCCGATACCACAGGTCGCAATGCCATCGCTCAATACCACTTCCCAAAACCGATTTATCCGGCGTCGGCAAATTTGCGGGCGCATCGTCCGCGCCATAAGGCGGTCGCAAATGTCCCAAGCCGTGCGCCGATACCTTGCGCAAAACCGGGCGGCCATCGGGCGCGATATTGAACAGCGCATATCGCTTCGACGACACTGCCCAACAATAGAGCGGTTCGGGTGTCCCCCCGACAAGCGACGCATTTACGCCTTCGATTTTGAGGATCGACCCGGCGAACGAATATGGATTGAGCGCCGCGAACCAATCGACGATCGAATTGACACGGCTGCCAAATTCGCCGCCTTCCATTGCGACGGGCTTGGCAATCGCCATGCTGTCGGTATCGCAAAACGACCAGTCCAGACCCTTGTCGGTTATCAGCCGCTCGGCGATTGCCAGCATCAACCGTGCCGCGCCCGTTATCAGCGTTCCCAATAGCGGGTGAAAGAATGTTCCCGGCATTTCGGCTTTGTCGGTTTTGAAGCTGAAAGGATCGCATACGGAGCTATGCACCGTGGTAGCCTTGCGCGTGCGGCCTTTCTCGACATTGACCTCGATAAAGATGCCATAGCTGGTCGAACTGGCGGCGATCTTGAGCGCATTTTGTTCGGTATCGAGCGCGGCGTATTCGTCACCGCTCGCCAAATCACGGCGCTTTTTGACCGACTGGCGCAATTCGATGATGCGTTTGAAAAAGTCAGTTTCGATCGGATCGACGTGATATTCAGGGTTTCCGCTTATGTCGATCGGGCGAAGGTCCGGCTGGACCGGCCCCGGCGTGAAGCTGATAGTTTCGACAATATGCGGGGGTTTGCCGGTCAGCAATTTGGCCGCGATGCAATACGCCAGCGTAAACCAAAGCGGGGATTTGGACGTGAGATGATTAGCGCCGATAGTCGATTGCGCTTCATCCATGTAGGCGGCGCGCACCGGGAAAATATCGCCGTTGGGCAGCACGCGAACGAGCGTCGCCAGTCGCGCCCAGGTCGGTTGCAATTGCAGCGCGTCCAAATCGACCGTTTCGAGCAACGCTCGCATGTCGGCGGTCGTGTCGCGCCACGTCATCCCTTGCGCGATGACAAATCGCCACAGCCCCATGAGCGTGCAAACGGTTGGATACATCGACAGGAAATCGCACAGGATCACTTGGCGCAATTCGCGGCGAATACGAATTTCGGATCGACCGCCGAAGTAGCTTCCCATGATTTTGGCGAGCATGGCGCTTGGAAAATCGGGTTGTGTCGTGCGCCATCGGGCAATCCCCATTTCGCGCAAATAGCCTTTGCCGATGCTCGCCTCGCTATAGATTTTTTCAGGAATCGTCCGCGACAGTCCACGCCGGGCAATGCGGGCCACCAAATCGCGGTAGCATTCCCACGTCGCTTGAACGTCGCGCACCGCATAGCGCGCCATGTCATCGGAAACGGGGCCGTCAAAACCTTCAAAATCCAGCTTCGGATTTTCGACCTTCAAAAATGCCGACAGACGGCCAAGCGAAAAGCCGCGAGCGAACAGCGCGCCCGCGATCGTTTTCACATCGATAAAATGACCGCGCCGGACCGGCACAGGCAAACCCCGTTTGCGTTGGCCGCGAGCGGTTCGTTGTTGCATCGTGCCCGCGAAAGCAATGAGCGCGGCGCGTTGCGACAGGTGTTTCACCCGGACGTTCGGATAGATTTTCTGGTTCGATAGCTTGAACGTGAACGCGCCGTGCATTGCGCCCGCTATCCCATCGATCGGTGTTCGCGCGGTCGCATGACTGATCGCGAGCCGCGAAATGTCGAAAGGCAAGTTGAAGCCGACGATGGTTGCGCGAAGCTGATAGGCGCGAGCGAAAAACACGTCGTCAACGAAAGACTCCCGCGTCCGCAATTCCAAGCCGTTCGCGTCGGCGTGACGGCGCAGCGTTTCGAGTTCGTCGGCGGTGACGCCATCGGGATCGTAGAAAATCCCGGCTTCGTCCAACACGTCGCCGTTGCGAAACTGGTATGCGCCAAAGCGCAGCGCCTGCCCCGGATCGGGCGTCGTCTCGCAATCGAATATCAGGGTCCAGCCCGACGCGGGCAGCGCCGCATTCTCGTTCTTCGCTTTTTTATCCGGGTCGGGCGGCTCTCGAAATTGCGGCCCCGCATAGGCGCGAAGCGCAACGGCCAAATGATCGCTGATCGGCGGGATAGCGGGAGCGCTCATTTCGCCTCTCCCGATCGGAGCGCGGCACGTTCGATCAGCGCCAGCCCGAAAACATACAGCCGCTCAAAGATGATTTTGAGCATGTCCGCCAAGCCGAGCAAAAAGTGGCCGATGCTGTCGAGCATCGTATCCGCGTTAGCATCGAAAGGGGGATGATCCTTTTGATCGTCACTCGCCTTGCGGTGGCAATTGCGGCAAATCAGGACCGTGGTTTCATCGCGGTTGTGGTCGCTGGGATGGTGCAGCTCGATACAGCGCCAATCGCGTTCGCCGCACGTTCCACACCGGGGTTCGTTGGTGCCGAGCGCTTCCAAGCGCCGCTGCTTTCGCGTTTCGCGAGCGAGTTCGGTTTTGTTCATGTCATTCTCCTTTCAAAAGACGAGCCGGTAGATTTCGTGAAACACGTCGTCCCCGGCGGCGGCGAGGCGGTGGAGCGTGTTGGGATTGGTTTCGAGCGCGTGGCGTTTGCCCCTGGCGTCGATCACGACGCGCCCCTCGAACGGGAGCAAAAACTCAATCTCACCCGATGAAATGAACGCTTTGACCGCGTTCAAATGCTGGCCGTTGAGCGAGGCCTGATCGAAGTCCCGCAACAGCCGATTAGTCACGTCGCCGTTGGATATGACGGCCATTTCGCGAGGCCGCCGATCGCTGATTTTGAGCGATTTGCCCCGGCCTTCGATTTGGACATTCTCACGCAGGAAACGGCGCA
>JAFEGD010000137.1 GCA_018240245.1 Spirochaetota bacterium
CGAGAAAAGTCTGCCCGCTCGACCCTTTATTGGGCAGCACACGCTGCGCTTCTTTGACGACGCGCGCCGAGAGCGTTTCGATCGACGTAAAAATCGTCGCATCGGCGGCGAGCTTCATATCGAATTCGGTGACGAGTTTATGTTTACCGATATCGACGACATAAACGTGTACGCGGATAGCGTATTCTGCCGCGCCGCCGGCGGAAATTTTTTTATCCGCAACCGCCTGGTAATACCCGCCGACGACGAGATCTTGGTTAGCGAGCATACCGAGGTTGATCGCAAAACCCCGTCCGTAATTTTCTTCGGGCCAGTTGTAATAATTTTTTTGCGCGAGAGTGCGCCACGCCTTGGGGGAGAGTTCTCTGAAATCGAATTTCGCCTTGAGCTCGGTGCGGACCGCGTCGGTGATAGAACCTTCTAAATAATTATAGTCTGGGTTCTTATCGAGATTTTTGAAATCGAGAATCACGACTTTTTTGAGCGCAGTGAGATTTTTTTGCGCGGAAGCTTGCGCTTCGATGACAACGGGATTACCCGCTAACGGCGGCGGATTACCCGCAGCGTACACAGATATATGCGCAAAAAATATACTTGCCGTTAAAAAGCAAACTATTCGTTGCATACATTTCGGACAGCACAGTGCCCGCAACACGAAGCGTCAACCCAAATGCAACTCTTGACAGGTTAATTACCGACCATATATTAGTCTTATGTCGACTATATCTGTCTCTAACCTGAAAGCACACCTGAGTCGCGAGATTCGACAGGTGTTAAAGGGTAAAACATTCATCGTGACCGATCATGACCACCCCGTGGCGGTGCTTGCACCCGTCAAAACTCCCGCCGACTTGGAAATCATTTCCGCTCAAGCGTCAATGCATACTTTTACTCGTCGCGCGCAAGTACGTATTAAAACAGACCCTCTTGAAATTCTCAAAGAGGAGCGGCTCCGGTAGTGTATTATATCGACGCTTCGGTTTTATTGCGCTTCTTGTTACAACAACAATCCGCCATCAACATTGTCGAACTCAGAGGGGATTTTTTCAGTTCTGAGTTGCTGCCGCTCGAATGCCGCAGAACTCTCGTCCGTTATCGGTTAATTCAAGAAATCGACGACGAAAAATATTTAGCGCTCAGCGAAGACTTGACCCAACTCTGTAAAAGAATCACTGTATTGAAAGTCGATTCGGAGATTTTGAATCGTGCCGCGCAAAATTGGGGAATCGTCTTAGGTTCGCTCGATTCGATTCATCTCGCCACAGCGATTCGCTACCGCGAAACGCATCGTGACGAATGGACGTTTTTGACGCACGACAACGCGCTTGCCGGCGGCGCGCGCTTGAATGAATTTCGCGTTATGGGCGTGTAAGCCTAAGCTCACTGCCGCTCGAGCGGCTTATACGAATAGACCGACAAGTATTCTTGCGGCACATGGATACCTCGGCGCGCGATTTTTTCGCTGAGAATCGAATTTTTCATGATCGCCTTCGCGACCAGATACGACGAGGCGCACGCCGCCATCACCGGTAGCGCCGCCTGAAATTGCCCCGTCGCTTCGAGCACGAATGCGGTCGAGGCGAGAATCGCGTGCGACGCGCCGGCAAATATTGCCGCCATACCGACGAGCGCACCCGTACCCTTGTCGAGATGCAATTGCGGTAGATACGTTTCAAAGCCTGTGCCAATAAGAAACCCCACAGCGGCGCCGAACGTTAAGAGCGGCGCGAGTGTGCCTCCCGAAGTACCGCTACCTAACGCGATCGCCCACGCAATAAATTTGAAAATCAAAATCGAGATTACAAGCTTAATACTCAAAGTACCGTTGACCGTTTGCGTGATATTTTCGTAGCCCACGCCGAGAGAGCGCACTTCGAAAAAACCGCAGACACCGACGATCAATCCGCCGATCGCGGGCCACCACATCCAATGCAGTGGCAGTTTGTCGAACCAATCTTCGACGAGGTAGACCAGTTTTGAAATACCAGCCCCCAACAAACCGTAGAACGCTCCCACAAAAAAATAAACGAGGATTGCCGCATAGCCTGCTGTATGCAACTCGTGTACGGCAAAAACCGGCGACGACGAAAATAGCGTTGGCCTCAGTGCGCCCGCCGTGACCGCAGCGAGCATCACCGGGATAAACGAACGCGCGCGAAACTCGAAAAGCAAAAGTTCAATCGCCAAGAAAATTGCCGCGATCGGCGCAGCAAAAATCGCGGTCATGCCCGCGGCCGCACCCGAGGCGAGTAATATTTTGCGTTCGCTTTCGGCTGCCGGTAAAAATTGCCCCAGCCACGAGCCGAGCGCGCCCCCGGTCGCAATAATCGGCCCTTCGGCGCCAAACGGCCCACCCGAACCGATCGACAGCGCTGCGGAAAGCGGCTTCAAAAAAGTGATGCGCCGGGGTATGCGGCTTTCGGCTGTTAAAATTTTTTCCATCGCCTCGGGTATGCCGTGGCCGCGAATACCGGGCGAACCGAAGCGTGCCATCAACCCGACGAAAATTCCTCCGAGTGCGGGGACAAGAATAACCCACCACCCGAGATGGTGTTGCCACGGCGTCGCGTCGGCGATCGAAAATTTCCCATAGAAAAAAACATTCGTACACAAATCGATGAGTAAGAGCAGCGTTTTGGCGACAATTACCGCTAGCCCACCGAGGGGGATTGCTAACGTGCAGGTTATCCAAGCGCGCGGATACCGGTTATCGTACATAATTGCATTTTCTGCAAACGAGGCAGCGCGTAACTTACAAAGCGAGTGCTACGCCCACTTTGCAAGTTACGCAAATCATTTTCGACAAACCTTGACATGCTATTAAAGCCGGGCTAAATTACCACACGAAGCGAGGCGCTATGAAAATAAGTATCCAAAATTTTGTTTTTATTTTTGCGCTCCCTGTGTTTGCGTATTGCAGCGGGGGCGGCGGTTCGTCGGGTTCTGGCTCAGGCTCGTCGACAGGTGCACCACTTGCACCCACGGTAACGTACGCTGGCTCGCCGTTTCTATATTATAATACCCAGACGATTACGGCGGTTACACCGACAGTTGTCGGTACGCCGTTCACAAGTTGTTCGGCATCGCCACCGCTGCCCGCAGGTCTCGCGTTAAATATTACAAATTGCACGCTGAGCGGCACGCCCACGGCAACGGGCGCTGCGACTGCATATACGATCACCGCAGCAAACCAAACGGGCAACACGACGACAACGATTACAATCACCGTTTCGGCAAATCTGGTGCCGACAGTTTCTATCTCGGGCTCGCCGTTTAACTTTATTCAAAACACGGCGATCGCGACGATAACCCCTACTCTCGGCGGCGGCGTTGTCACCAGTTGTAACTCCACCCCCACGTTGCCCGCAGGTTTAGCGATCGATAGCACAACGTGCATAATTTCGGGGACACCGACGGCGTCGCAGACCGCAGCGTCGTATGCGATTACCGCGACCAACGCAGTCGGTAACAGCACTGCCGCAAACATCAATATCACAGTGGCGCATGCGGCACCGACCAATTTTGCCGCAGCGGGTGGCAATCAAACTAACACACTCACGTGGGATGCCGTCGTCGGCGCGACTTCGTATAACATCTACTGGGGCACAAGCACCGGGGTGACAACGGCAAGTACAAAAATTGCGGGCGCGACATCGCCCTACATACACTCGGGTCTCACGAACGGCACAACGTATTATTACGTAGTGACGGTGATCGTCAGCGCCGTCGAAAGTGCGATCTCGAACGAGGTCAACTCGTTTCCTTATATCGCTCATGTTCCGCTGCAGACAGGGTTAACGACGTGTTGGGATGCCACGACGAATCCGATTGCGTGCGCCGGTACGGGCCAAGACGGCGAAACGCTAAAGGGCACCGCACGCAGCTATACTGGCCCCACGCTCGTCAATGTCAACGATTACACGACAACCGACAACGCAACTGGCCTCATTTGGAAAACCTGTAGCGAGGGCTTGTCAGGCGCAACGTGTGCAACGGGTACGGCGACACAACTCAAACGCGACAATAGCGGCAGCGACGACGCCACCGCGGCGTGCACTGCACTAAACGGGGGCGCAGGCTATGCAAACCGCACCGATTGGCGTCTGCCGACGATCGACGAATTGCAGACTATCGCCAGCTATAACACTACTAACCCTGCGATCAACGCGACGGCTTTTCCCGCAACGGGCGCAACCAACTATTGGTCGTCGACCACCTCGGCGTCGAGTTCGACAAATTCGTGGACCGTTTATTTTTATTCGGGTTCTGCTGGCATTAGCGCCAAGACAAGCACGTATTTGGTGCGTTGCGTCGCTGCTGGTCCGTATACGAAAACAGTCGGCCCGTACACCGATAACAGCGACGGCACAATTCTCGACAAATCGACCAATCTCGTTTGGCAGAAGTGTAGCAAAGGGCAAAATATATTGGATTGTAGTGGTGTAGCGGAGAATAATACTAATTGGTTGGCTTCGATTAGCTATTGCGGTAGTCTTTCTCTAGCCGGTAAAACTTGGCGTTTGCCGAATGCGAATGAACTCAATTCGCTCGTAGCGCGTAACAAGATATCCGCGCCGCTGATAAACACAACCGCTTTCCCTTCAACAGTCGCGAGCAACTATTGGTCTTCGACAGCTCTTTCAACTACACTAATCACATCCTCATGGTATGGTGCGTTTAGCACCGGATTTATTGATTTTAACGACAGGGCAACGCTACAATACGTGCGGTGTATCGCTAACTAAAGTGCTGCCCCAGTCGCCTAAGTTTCTTGACAAAGCCACGCTATCGTTCGAGAAAGAATCATGAGCGAATCTAAACGCCCCTCGCCGCTAAAGCGCAAATATGTTATCGATTTCAAATTTCAAAGTAAGTTTATCATCAATGCGGTGATTCCGCTCATGCTCTTTGTGCTCGTGCTCGCGTTCGGTTTCATGTTCGCGGTCAACAGCATCGCGAAAGAATACCAATTTGAGAACACGGCCGAACTCATTCAGAAACTCTCGATGACGTTAGGCAACGACGCGAGCTCTGGTATCGTATTTCAAAAAGTAAAACTCTACGGCATTATCGCGCTCATCGGCCTTGCGCTCGTGATGGCGCTCTCGCTCACAATTTTGTTCGTGCTCTTTTCTCATAAAATCGCCGGCCCTATCATGCGCATCGAGCGCACATTCGAAGAAGTCTTGAGCGGCGACCTCACACAGCGCATCACACTGCGTCAGGGCGACGAACTCAAAGATACCGCCGACCATGTCAATACGATGCTCGACGGCCTCGAATCGCGCATTAAGCGCATCGACCAGATGTCGCGCTACATGCAAGAAAATTTGAAAAGTTTGATCGCCGAAGCGAGCGGCGATAAAAAAGAACAGCTCATGAAACTCGACGACCTCGCGAAGGGCGTCAAAGAATCGATCTCCGATTTTAAGCTTCATTAGATTGCGCAAAGCGCCACGCACGCCGCAAGCGAATAATACCGCACCGCCGTACTCTTTTTTTTCGACGGTCTATGCGCAAGTCATGGCGGATTTACCGCACCGGCGTTGGTTTGAATTTTTCTTACAATATCTACCGAACAAACCCACATGGATCGGCGAATTATTCTGCGGGCCTGCCGCGATGGCGCACGAGGCGGCACGCCGTGGCTACCGTGCAATCGCACTCGATCGCGAGAAATCGTTTCTTGTGCGCGGCAATTCGCTTTGCGCCGATGCGCGCGCGTTGCCGCTCGCAGATAGCGTGCTGACCGGCGCGATTGCGACGAACTCTTCGCTAAATTATTTGAACGACACACGCGATCTCGCATTGCACCTGTGCGAAGTCGCGCGCGTACTCGAAGCGCGAGGCGTCTATGTTTTCGATACCTGCCCGCACGAGCGTGCGCTCGCCTTAGACGGTTATACGCACAACGCTTTAGAGAGTACGGTCAAAATTTCGCACACGTACGATAGCCGTCAAAAGAAACTTATGAGCCGCGTCGCATTAAAAAACAATCAAATTACCGAAGTCCATCCGCAACGCATCTTCAGCGACACTGAATTGCGCACCGCCGCGAAAATCGCCGGCTTTCGAATTTTAGAGCGCGAACCCAATTACGCTCTGCCGACGACGCAGATCGTTGCGCCTGTTACGACGTGGGTCTTGGCACGAAACGGCGGCGATAGTACACCAAGAGCGCGAGCGAAATAGCGAAGGCCAAGGCAGGCAGCCCGATAAAAAGAAAACTGATCGTGTGGCTCACGCGAACGTCGCGGCTTTGCGGTAGGTAGCCGGCGAGCTTTAAGCCAAAGCCGATCACAAGCGGCGCACACGCCATCGCCGATTTATTTACAAACGTGAATGCGGCGAAGAACAGCCCCTCTTCGCTGTCTTCGCTACCGGTAAGCAATGAAACTTCTTGCGGCACAAAGAGAATCACCGCGCCCGCAGCACCGCCGACAATTATTCCAAATACCGTCAAGTACCACTGCTGCCCGTGTTCGACAATGAAGAGCGTGGGGAAACTAACCACAATGACGAGGAGCGCGATTTGCCATAGCCGATAGCGATCGAATTTACGGCTGAGCGCCGACCATAAAGCGACGCCGGCGGTCGCACTCAAGAGAAACACAACGGCGATCGTCGCTCCCGCCGTTTTATTATTTAGCACGTAGTCGGTATAAAAGAGCGCAACCCCTAATAACGTTGTCGCCGCAAACTGGTTAAAAAAGCTCATCGCGGCAACGGTTGCAAAACCCCGATTGCGTACGAGCGCTTGCAGCGCCGCTTTGAAGGAGTGCGCCTTCGCCGTCTTGCGTACGGTATCGCGGTAGGCGATCAGGGGAAATCCCCCTAAGAACCCCAAACCAAGATTAACGGCGACGACGAACAGCAGCAAACCGGCGCCGCCCGTCGTTTGGTAAGGCACCATGAACGCGAGCGACAAACCGCCGAGAATCGTACCGAAATTTTCAGTCACCGCACGCGAGGCAAAAAACGGTAATTTTGTATGCTCGCGTTGCAATTCAGAAATCCAAGCATAGTGTGGAATATACACGAGGGTGACGCCAAGGTAGACAGTGAAGATTCCCGCCGAAGCGCAAACATAGAGCAGCGCCCGACTTGTTGTCGCCGGTAAAATAGCGGGTAAGAACGCAACGCCTATACCGGCGATGAGCGCGAAAATTCCCGCAAGAATAAAACTGCGCCGGACGCGCCAGCGGTCGCTGAAATAGCCGCATAACGGGTCGAGCACCGCATCGGTAACTCGACTGATAAAAAATATTTCGCCGATCGCAGCGGCATCGAGCAACAGCGCATCGGTGGCAAACTTCTGGTAATATTGGGATATAACAAATTGCACAAAACCGCCGACAAGCATCGGCAGCGCGAGAATCACGGTTGAGCTGAAGCGCACATTGCGAATCTCATTTGTGCGGCAGGGTGAAAACTAAATTCGCTGTTTAGATTGACACCGACTCGATTTTAGATAATTCGTTTACTACTTAATGCTCAAGCCTTTGGTTCTCATTATCGACCCCGATATCGCACTGCAAGAGATTCTCTCTGAGATACTCAAGAATCGATTTCGCATTTGCGTTGCGAACAGCATTGCCGAGAGTCGCGAACTTTTGGCTAACGACGATGCGCATCTGATTTTTATCGAACTATTGTTGCCGGGCGAAGACGCGATCGACTATATCGAAAAAGCGAAAAAAGGCAAGATTAACAGCCAAGTTATCGTTATTACCGACAATGCGACCGTCGAAAACGCCGTCACCGCGCTCAGGCACGGCGCGCTCGATTTTCTGACAAAGCCTTTCGAGATCGAAGATATTGCGCGCATCGTCGAGAAATTTTTTTCGATCACCGCCAATCGCGAAGCGGATTACGATATCTATTCGTGCATCATCGAAGAGGCGCGCACTTTTCAACTACCTACCGATTTTTCGATTATCTCGACTTTCATGTCCGAAATCATGCATATCATTTCTCGTTTTTCGGGAATCGATAAAAAAACGACGCTCACGCTACGCTTAGCGCTCTACGAGATGCTCGTCAACGCGATGGAGCACGGTAATCTCGAAATTAATTACGAGATGAAGAAAAATTTGCTCGAAGAAGTCATCGATTATCAACGTTATTTACAAGAACGCGCAAACAGCGAACCTTTTGCAAAACGCAAAGTTCTCGTCTCGTATAAATACGACGGTAAATCGATTACATTTACTATCACCGACGAAGGCAAAGGTTTCGACGCGAGCAAAGTGCCGAACCCGCATTCGTCCGAGAATTTAGAACGCCTCAACGGGCGCGGTATATTCATCTCGCGCGTCAATATGACGCGCGTGACGTATAACGACATCGGCAACTCGGTAACGCTTTACAAAGAATTGCCGACGGCAACCGTCACCGCACCCGCTCTAGCACCCGAAGCCGCGCCGAACGTGCCCGTGGGTTCTCGCTAATCTCTGCGTCGTTCGGTACGACGCCGCCGCGATCGATTTCTTTGAAATCGCCGGGCGAAAAATTACTTTTCGCAAGCGGGTCGCTCTGTCGAATCTGCGTACGCGCACGAAACGCATGCTTTACTATGCGGTCTTCTAACGAGTGAAAGGTAATCAGCGCAAGCCGCCCCCCTACGCAGAGCGCGTCGGGTAAAAATTGCAATGCCGTTTCAAGCGCATTAAGTTCGCCGTTGACCGCAATGCGTAGCGCCTGGAAAACTCTCGTCGCGGGGTGACGCTGCGCATGGCCTTTTGCCAGATATTTCGGCGGATATACAGCCGCACAGATTTCGGCTAACGCGCGCGTGGTCTCGATGGGATGAGTCTTACGCTTAACGACAATCTCATGCGCAATGCGGCGCGCATACTTTTCTTCGCCGTAGTCGAAAAATATGCGCGCAAGCGTCTCTTCGTTCGAGCGCATAACGATATCGACCGCAGTCTTTTTTTGCGAAGTGTCGAGGCGCATGTCTAACGGCTGCTCGAAGCGAAAGCTAAAGCCGCGCTCGAAGTGGTCGAAGTGCGCCGACGAAATACCCAAGTCGAGAAAAATAAAACCGAACGGCGTCTCTTCTGAAAAAGGATTATCGCTGAAATTACCCTGCCGGTATGAAATACCCTCGTCGCCCGCACGCTCGCGAGCGAGACCGAGCATTTCAGCGTCGGCATCGGATGCAAAAATCTGCGCCGAGGCGTAAGTCTCGCGCAGCGCTCGGGTATGGCCGCCCAGCCCTAAAGTGCCGTCCCAAATTTTTGTGCGCTGTGGCGGCAGATGCAGAAGACAATCCGCCGCCTTCAGAACCTCGTCGACGAGGATGCTTTTGTGAAACGGCGCTATTGTTTCATAACCTCGCCCGCCGTCTCGGGTTCGTTTTGCGCCGACTCGTCGGGCAGGCGAGAGTTTTCCCAGATTTCGTCGATCGACGCTTCGTCTTCGTAGAATTCGCTCTTGACTTCTAAGAATTTTTCTGCGCTCAAATTTTTAAGCGTAAACGCTAATTTTTCGACGCCGTCTTTTTTTTCAAGGCCAATTTTTATTTCGACCGGCTCGGTAATTTTCTTTTCGAGAAGCATCATCGCGAGTTCGTCTTCGATTTCGCGTTGTACGAGACGCTTCAACGGGCGTGCACCGTATTTTTCGCTATAGCCTTTTGCTGCGAGGTAGGCGCGCGCGTTCTCTTTCAGCGTCAGGTACATATTTTTGAGCAGCGTGTTATAGTTGATATCGTCGATGGTGATATCGACAATTTCTTCGATCTCTTCTTTGCTCAACGGGTCGAAAATAATCACGTCGTCGATACGATTCAAGAACTCTGGTGAAAAATGTTTGCGCAATTCTTCGAGTACCTGTTCGCGCTTCGAATCGTTTTTATTTTCCGCTTCGCCGAAGCCCAACTTGCCGCCCTTTTGTAAGAAGCGCGCGCCGATATTCGACGTCAGAATAATAATCGTTTCTTTGAAGTTGACGTGGTGCCCGGCGTTATCGGTCAACTCGCCTTCGTCGAGAACCTGCAAAAGAATATTCTGAATTTCATGGTGCGCTTTTTCGATCTCGTCGAAAAGCAACACCGAGTGCGGGTGGCGACGAATCGCTTCGGTGAGTTGCCCGCCGTCTTCGTGGCCGACATACCCCGGAGGCGAACCGATAAATTTAGAGACCGAATGCATCTCCATGTATTCGCTCATGTCGAAACGAATGAGTGCGTCTTCTTCGCCGAACATGAATTCGGCGAGCGCTTTGGCGAGTTCGGTTTTACCCACGCCCGTCGGGCCTAAAAAGAAAAAACTACCAATCGGTTTATTGACCGCTTTAAGCCCCGTACGCGCGCGCCGCACCGCCCGCGAAATTTGTTCGATCGCGTTTTTTTGCCCCACAACACGATCGGCCAACTCTTCGGGCATTTTAATGAGGCGCTCGTTCTCGTTGTCTTCTAATTGCTGCAACGGGATACCCGTCCAATCGGCGATTACCTTAGATATATCTTCGACGCCGATTTCGACTCGTGCCCCGCTCTGTCCGTTACGCCATGCATCCATCGCTTCGCTCAGCCGCGCATTCGCGTCGCCGATTTCGTCGCGTAACTTTGCCGCCTTTTCGTATTCTTGCTGGCGCACCATTTCATTTTTGTCGCGCGTCAGTTGTTGAACCGATTTTTCGATTTCTTTAATTTCGTCGGGAATCACCGCCGACTTCAACCGCGCATGCGAACCCGCTTCGTCGATAATATCGATCGCTTTATCGGGCAGAAAGCGATCTTTAATATAGCGATCGGAAAGCTTGACGGCGGCGACAATCGCCTCTTTGCTAAAAGTAACAGCATGGTGTTTTTCGTAAGCGTGACGCAACCCGGCCAAAATGCGGATTGCATCTTCAACCGATGGCTCTTCAACCATGACAGACTGAAACCGACGCTCTAAAGCCGAATCGCGCTCGATGTAACGTTTATATTCGCGCAGTGTAGTCGCGCCGATACACTGTATCTCGCCGCGCGCGAGCGCAGGCTTCAAGATATTCGCCGCATCGACAGCGCCTTCGGCCGCACCCGCGCCGATGATCGTGTGTACCTCGTCGATGAAAAGAATAATTTCTTTATTCGTGCGAATCTCTTTCATGATTTTTTTGATACGATCTTCAAACTCGCCGCGATATTTTGTGCCAGCGATAAGCGCGGCGACATCGAGAGAAAAAATCTGTCGATTAAACATCGTCATCGGTACCCGTTTTTGCACAACGCGCTGCGCGAGACCTTCGGCGATCGCCGTTTTACCGACGCCTGCCTCGCCGATGAGAATCGGATTATTTTTTGTTTTGCGCGACAATATCTGAATGACGCGCTCGATCTCGTGGTCGCGACCGATGACAGGGTCTGTCAATTTTTCTTCGGCCATTCGTGAAAGGTTGCGCGCATACTCGTCGAGCATCGGCGTTTTCGACGCTTCTTTCTTTGGCTGTGCCGAGGCAGGTTTCGCCGTTGTCGTCGCCTGCGGCAGCCCAAGCGTCGCGTTTAATTCGTTGCGAATAACTTGGTAGTTCACCTGAAACGACTGCAAAGCCGCCGCGACGATACCGTTCGTATCGCGCAAGAGCGCTAATAAAATATGCTCGGAACCGATATAACTATGGCGCATTTTGCGCGCTTCGTCGCGCGAAAGTTCGAGAATGCGCTGCACCTTGTCTTTGGTCGTCGGGTCGATCACCATCGTATTGCTGTCTTGCTCGGCGCGCTTCTCGATTTCTTTTTTGAGCTCGTTTGCATCGACGCCTAAACTCATCAGCATCTTAACGGCGACCGAATCTTGTGCTTTCAAAATACCGAGCAGCACGTGTTCGGGGCCTAAAAACTCATGCCCCATGCGCTTCGCTTCACGCGGAGCGTAATCGTTAATAATCTTTTTAACGCGGTTTGTGAAATCAAACATACGGATATTATAATTTCGGCAACAAACGCCGTCAATAAAAAGGTGAAACAATTTTCCTTCAACTCGCTGGCGCGAGTTGAAGGAAAATTTCTGGCGGTTAATCGGTATTTTTATTATACTATAAGCCAGCATTCATGGTTGACGACAATCATCCCCTAGCCGCAAAAGCGCCGTGGCAATCTTGTATCGCCGTTTGCAGCAAATGTGCGAAAAAAATCGGCCAACTTGACGGCGACAAGACGCGGTTGCGTGTGGCGTTAAAAGCGCTCATCGCCGAACGCGGGCTCAAAGAAAAAGTGCGCGCCGTCGATAGTTCTTGCTTCGATATCTGTCCCGAAAACCGCATCACGGTGGCACACTTCACACCGCAGGGCATCCGCATGATTACGGTGCCATCGACAATCACAGCCGCAGCGATTTTGGCTGAGTTTGGCTATTGATGCGCGCAATACGATCTACGTCGTATAATAAGCATTGATCTTTACGTAGTCTTCGGTGTAATCGCAACCGTAAACCGTCCAAGATTTTTTGCCGGTCCCAAGCGACACTTCGAGGTGGAGCTCTTCATTTTTTTGTAAGTACGCAGAGAGCACGGCCAACTGGTAGTTGCCATAACTTTTACCGCCCCACCGAATGCGAATTTTTTCGGGGTAAATTTTGACGCCCGGTGTTTTACCGATCGCCATGAAAATACGCCCCCAATTTGGGTCGCCTTTATAGATCGCAGTTTTAACGAGCGGCGAATTGATGATGCTCTTGCCGATCGCTTTCGCCGCGCTTTCGCTCGCACAATTTTTTACGGTGACGGTGAAAAGCTTTGTCGCGCCCTCGCCGTCGCGCGCAAGCATGCGTGTGAGTTCTAACGCGACTTCGTGAAACGCTTTCTCAAACTGGGGGATTGAGACCTTACCCGCAAGGCCGTTCGCGAGCGCAAGTACCGTATCGGACGTCGACATATCGGTATCGACCGAGAGCGAATTATACGTCGATGCCGCAGTCTTGGTCAAGAGCGCCTTGAGGCGCGGCGCAGAAACTTCGGCGTCGGTGAATATATACGAGAGCATCGTCGCCATATTGGGTTCGATCATTCCCGAGCCTTTCGCGACGCCGACGATTGTCGCTTGACCCACGCGGCGCGAGACAAATTTAGAAAACGTATCGGTCGTCATAATCGCTTCGGCAAAACCCTCGAAGTCGGTAGTCACAAGTTTAGCCGGTAAATTCTTAACGGCGCTCACGATTCGCTCTGCGGGCAAGCGGCGGCCGATAACCCCTGTCGACGACGGAAAAATTTGCGCCACGGGAACTTTCAACTCTTCGGCGACCGCTTTACAGATTCTTACTGCATCCGCATAGCCTTGCTTGCCCGTCGCCACGTTCGAATTCTTGGAATTCACAACGACCGCGCGTACTTTGCCGCCTTTGATGTGCTGGATGCCCACAAGCACGGGATTGCCCTTTACTTGATTTTGTGTGAAGAGAGCCGCACCGTTTGCCGGTACCTCAGAGACGACGATGCCCAAGTCGAGGCTGGTATCTTTGATGCCCGCGTTGGTAATAAAAGTGCGATATCCGCGCGGAATCGCGGTCAGTTTTTTTGACTTAAACGCTGCGGTGATCGTCTTGTTTTCCACAATTTTTCCTCTGAATCAATGCAGGGGTAAAATTGTGGACATGCTGAAAATAAAATTCAAAAATTTAACAAATCGCGCGCCCGCACCCTAACGGTAGTTAGTATATTGTAGCGGAATCGGTAAATTGGCGCCGCTCAAGAGCTTCATCGCTTCTTGCAGGTCGTCTTTCGATTTACCCGTCACGCGCAATTTTTCGCCTTCGATTTGCGAACGCACTTTGAGTTTTGAATCGCGAATAAGAATATTAATTTTTTTTGCATGCTCTTGCGCAATGCCGTTGATAAACAGCGCTTTTTGCCGCACCGTACCGCCGAACGCCGACTCCATTTTTTGATAGTCGATTGCCTTCAATGCAATGCCTCGCTTGATGAGTTTCGATTCGATCACGTCTTTGAGTTGCTTGAGCTTGCCCTCGTCGTCGGCGATGAGAGTTAGCTCTTTATTTTCAAATTTGATCTCGACCTTCGTGCCCTTGAAATCGAACCGTGTTGCGATCTCGCGTTGCGCCTGGTCGATTGCGTTCGCAACCTCTTGCCAATTGGTTTCAGAAACGACGTCGAACGAAGACTCTTGCGCCATTATTTCTTTTTCTTCGTCGGCGATTTTTTCTGAGCCGCCGTTTTAGTTTTCGCTCTGCCTTTTTTTGTAATTGCGCGGGACGGTTTTTTCTTGCCGGGCGTTACCGATGCCGAAGCCATGTGGTCGTCGGCAAAATGCTCGACCACCGAACCGCCTCCCGCGAGCGCAAGACGCTCCAAACGCATCGATTTGCTGCGCAGCGCAGGAATAAACGGTGCTAAAAAATACGTTTTAATGACATACCAACCGAGCGAACGGCTATTGAGCGAAGGGTCGATGAGGTGTTTGATCTTGTCGTGTGCCGCGGGCAACTGGCTCCAATGTAAGCCCATCTGTTCGTGGTGTGCGGTATGCAGACCGTTATTCAAAAGAAATTTATTATAGAAACCGGTGAAATTGCGCGAGTGGTTAAACTGTGATTCTTCGTCGGTATGTACGTGTTGAATATAATTGATAATAAGAACAAATTGGGTCGACACAATCATCGGAATCGCCACATAGAGCAGCGCTTTTTTCGGGTTAAGATAAAACGCGCCCGCGATCCACAAAACCCAAACGACATATTGAGAAATGTAGTATGCGAATTTTGTCTTGTTAGTGCGCCAATAGTGCTTCAAGAAATTCGACGTCGGCGTCTGCTGATAAACCGCGCTCACGAACGGGAAAGTGATCATCGTGAAGAAATTATTTTTTTCTGACAGCCGCCATGTGATCGTATAATCTCCCTCGCGGTTATTCAACACGTGATGGTTCATGTTATGCGTGGGAATCCACGCATAAACGGGAAAGCCGTAAAAGAGTGTCAGCCAATAGTCGGTAACCTTATTCAAAAAATCAACGCGCCACATCGGAATGTGATTGTGGTTGTGCGCCATCGCAAAACAACTCGTCGCCATGAGAATCGAACCCAAGAAAAGCCAGACGTTGAACTCGGGGAGGTTCCAATTCACAATGAGGAGCGCCGTCGTGACGATCATATAAAATACTGACAAAATATCAGCTTTGTATCTTAACATATTTTGCACCGCGTAAAAAACAGACGTACCGTCAAGCTGAATCGATTTTCCTAGCTATGGAATTCCATAGCAGAAAATTGGCAAAGGACTCGACAGGCCACAGTCGTACCCACATACGTTATAACATGCATCATACAACTAAAATTCGTGCGATCGGCAACTCGCAAGGCGTGACTCTACCCAAGGCGCTGCTCGAACGCTACCATCTCAGAGAAGGCGACGAGGTCACTGCGATTGAAACGCAAGAGGGAATTTTGTTGAAAGCGCAGGACGCCGCTTTTGAAAAGGGCATGGAATTTTTCGATAAATTTTCACACAAATACCGCAATGCCTTGAAAGAGCTGGCGAAATAATGACAGAACCAGAATCACTCTCTAAAGATCTCGTTGTTGCGATGCAACGCGAATTGATTCGGCGATATGGCGGACTGCACGGGTTGCGCGACGAAACTCTCTTAGAGTCGGCGCTCGCTAAGCCGCAGCAGAAATATTCTTATGAAGAGAGCGCAACTCTCTTTGAGCTTGCCGCCGCATTAGGATTTGGCTTGGCGAAGAATCATCCTTTTAACGATGGCAATAAGCGAATTGCTTTTGCCGCTATAGGTGTGTTTCTGATGGTTAACGACATAGAACTCACCGCGAGCGAAGTCGATGCCGTTGTCACGATGCTCGACGTCGCCGACGGCAGCGTGAAAGAAAAAACTCTGGCCGCGTGGATAAAAAATAACCACACGCGCATGAAATGAAAAATGTGTTTTCAGCCGCAGTGACTGCGGTCTATCCCCAACTGGTAATTGCGCACACGGTGCCGCTCGTGCCCGAAGCGTCGACGCGCCGCTACTATCGACTGCATCTTTCTGATGCTAGCACACTCGTCGGCGTACTCGAAGACGCCGCTACTGCCGCGACCAATATGCCGCTCGTGAATGCCGTTCAGAATTTTCTTGCACAAAATAACATCGCCGTACCCAAGATATATTTTACCGACACAGCGGCAGGCATAATGCTGCAACAAGACTTGGGCGACTTAAGCCTCAATCAAGCGCTCAAAGACAATCCCGCAAACGCGGAGCAATACTATAAAGAAGCAATCGTACACATGCTTCAGTGGCAGCGTCTCGCCGACGACGGCAAATGCCCGGCATTTCGCTTAAGCTTTGACGTTTCTAAATTCATGTTCGAGTTTGAATTTTTTATCACCCACACGCTGCTGGGTTATTATAAATTACAAATCGACAAGGGGGAGCTATCGCGATTGCGCGCTCAATTTTTTGAGATGGCAGAGGCCTTAGCAGCGCCCGAACACAAAGTCTTCACGCACCGTGATTACCATTCGAGAAATATCTTGATGCAATGCGGGGCGGCGCAGCCACCCCAGGGAGCGCAAAGCCCCAACAGCAAACAATACATTATCGATTTCCAAGACGCACGTTTGGGGCTCATGCAATACGATCTTTGTTCTTTACTCTGCGACACATACGCACCCATGACAGAAGCGATGCGGGTGAGCCTCATCGACTTTGCATTTGAAGAGGGCAAAGACGTACACCGCCAAACGCGCAGCGAGTTTGACTATTATTGGCGGCTGAGTGCGTTTCAACGCACCGTCAAAGCCATGGGCACGTTTGGTAGACAGGCAACGCTCGGGCGTGCCGATTTTGCCGCCTATCTAAATCCCGCGCACGAAATGCTACAAGAGCTTCAAGTGAACGCCAACTCGCTGCTGCGAATTTTGTCCATCATATCGGAGTAACCGCCGATAAACCTTTCGCCGACAAAAATTTGCGGCACGGTCATGTGGTGCGTACGCGCGCGTAAGGCATCGTAGCCCTGTGGGTCGCGTATAACGTTGATCTCTTCGTACGCGATACCGCGATTCTTGAAATACTCTTTCGCCCGATCGCAATAGGGACAGTTGTCTTTGGTATAGATGGTAACTTTTTCACTCATCTGCTTTTGTCCTTTCGTATATAGCTAACAAAATAAATGACACTTCGGCAAATATATCGCGCATCCATCGGTGCCCGATATTCCTTTTCAGCCTGTTTCTAAAGTGCGAGCGTGACCAAATGGCGCTCAAAGTGCTTATCGTCGACGATTCGCAAATCATGCGCGACGTGATCGCCAAGTTTCTCGGGCGATATAACCTTGAAATTGTCGCCACCGCAAGCGACGGCGAAGAGGCGGTGCGCCTCTTCAAAGAGCATGCGCCAGACCTAGTAACCCTCGACATTACGATGCCCAAAGTCGACGGTCTCGCGGCGCTACGTGCAATGAAGAACCTGCGCAAAGAGGCGCACATCGTCATCGTCTCGGCGATCAACGACAAAGGCGTCATCTTACGCGCACTCGACGCCGGCGCCGCGCTTTTCATCAACAAGCCGGTCTCCGAGTCTGCCGTTCGTTCGGCGATCGAGAAACTTTTCGGCGCAGAACCCCAGTGAAGTACGTCTTGCGATCGTGGGTGTGGACTCTCCTCGCCTGCGCCACGCTTTCGATTGCCGCTATCGACAGAGCACAGCAACCCGTTGCGAGAAATGCCATAGTCGATTTCTCTACCGTCGACATCGCCGCGCAAGAATCATGGCCACTCGACGGTCAGTGGGATTTTTATTGGCATGAATTTATCTCACCTACGGGCGCGGCGCCCGCGACCAAACCGATTCTCCTAAAAGTACGCGGCACTTGGCGCGGCGCGATGTACGCAGGTAATCCCCTGCCCGCTGCAGGCTGGGGTAGTTATCGACTGCTGCTCATGGTCGGCAAACAACGCGGCGATATCTCGGTGCGCATACCAAAGATTGGCACCGCGTATCGTTTTTTTGCCAACGGGCAACTCGTCGCGACAATGGGCGAACCCGGCACCGAACGCGCGGCGACTAAAGCGCGGGTGCAAGCGCAGACGGTACGCTTGCCCGCGCCCGACGCAGCGGGGCGCATCGTGCTCGTTTTTCACGTCGCTAATTTCAACGATCGCCACGGTGGAATATGGCAGACGATGCGCATCGGCGAGACTATGCAACTACAGAGTAAACAGCAAAACGGCTATGCGCTCGCGACATTTTTATGCGGCGCAATTCTTTTGATTGGGCTGCACCACTTTCTCATGTACTTGCGTAATCGGCACGACCGCTCGCATCTCGCATTTAGCCTACTGTGTTTTTTACTCTCGATGCGTGCGATTTTCGAGGGGGAGCAATTTGCGCTAGCATGGTTGCCGCAGTTACCGTGGGTTTGGAACTCACGCATCGGCTATCTGACATTCTACCTTTCGATTCCCACGGGGGCTTGGCTGCTGCGCCTGACGTTTCCGCGCCAGTTCACGCGCTGGATTTTCATCGCAACGCTCGGTTTTGTCGCTCCGCTCGCGCTGCTTATTCTTTTCACCGACCCGCGCGTCTACACAGAGACGCTGCTGACGACACAACTCTTTGTTCTCGGCCTGATAGTCTATGCGTTCACCGTTATTGCGCGCGCACTCGTAGCGAGAGAACGCGGCGTCAAAACGTTAACGGTCGGAATCGTAATGCTCTTCGGCGCAGCGACAAGCGACATCTTGACGAACGCAAACATATTGAACCTACCCGATCTTTCATCGATAGGCATTATCGGCTTTATCGTTGCGCAATCTTTGTTATTGAGCATTCGTCAAGAAGACGCTTACGCACGCCTCAAGCAACTTGCCGCCGAAAATCGCGATCTCATCGGCTCGATGGAAGTTAAAATTCTCGAACGCACGGCGACAATTGCCGAACTCAGCGCCGAAGGCGATGCTGTATTAAATTCTCTCGCCGAGGGCGTCTTTTTGGTGAACCACGACCAGATAATCGGACAGAAATTTTCTAAAAAGATACTAGAAATTTTAGAACTCGAACACGCTGTAATCGCAGGCCAGGCATTTTCTGCAATTATTCACCGCGTGACGGGCGAAGCGCTCTCCGAAGATGCGCGCCTTTTCTTAAAGGTACTTTTCGACGACACGATGGATGACTCGACGGTCATGCCGTTGAACCCGTTACAACGCATTGTCATATACGGTCTGAAATCGGGAGCTGAAAAAATTGTATCCTTTAATTTTTCGCGGCAGCGCAAAGCACGACACGTTGTCGCCGTCGCGGTATCTTGTCGCGACATTACGCTCGCCGAAAAGCAACGCCTCGAAGTAGAAAGCCGAGAAGCACGCGCGCAACAACAATTCGAGATTGTACGCACGCTTTTCAATGTGCAGCCAGAAGCGCTGCAAGCATTCACCGGCAGCATTGCAGCCGAGATTGAAGCGATCGAGCTTGCGATAAATCGCGATACCGTAATTGCAATGCGCGAGCGAGTCGAACGCATCTTTCGCGCGACGCACACGATCAAGGGTACCGCGCAGCTCTTCAAGATCGATTTTATTGCCGCCGAGGCGAACCGTTTCGAAACTTGCTTGCACGATGTACTGCAACGCAATTCGATCGAAAACTCCGCTTTGATCGATATTCAGATCGCTTATGCCGAGTTGCAGAAATCGTTCGGTGCGTTTGAAGAGACGATTTCGCACATTATGCATTTTCAAAAAGAAGCGGCGGGAATGCATGTCGATACGATAGAACTTATGTGCAATTCGTTGCGCCATCTTGTGAGTGAACATACCCAAAACACCAACAAAAAAATTCAAATCCGTTTTGTAAATTTTACCGCTGCAGTTATCCCCAATCGATACGCAGCGCCGCTGCGCGACGCGCTTGTACAAAGCGTGCGCAACTCGCTAGCGCATGGCATCGAATCGCCTATCGAACGCACGACACAAGGCAAAAACGAGACAGGCACAATTCAAATTAGCGCGGAAGCGACCGCTAGCGCAGTGTTGATTACGATTCGCGACGATGGGCAGAGCTTCGACGTCGACGCAATCAGACGGCAAATTCGCAAGCGCCATCTTGCCGACGAAGCAACTGTAAATGCTCTTTCTGACGACCAAGCAATCGACTATATCTTTAAGCCCGGCTTTTCCACGGCTGAAAAATCGGGTATCATCGCGGGGCGCGGCGTGGGTATGGATGTTATAAGAGCGAAAATTCAACAGCTGGGTGGGGAGATTCGGATTGCGTGGCGTAAAAAACAGTTTACTGAGTTTACCTTCGTCTTCCCAAAAAAATAATGGCTGCAATGTCGGGCACGAAAGGACAAAATGCGCCGCCACCGACAGGCAGCAAAGCCTCACTCGAAGCCGATTTTCAACGTATCTATAACAAGAGCAAAGCGCGCGTCTTGAACTATATCTCGCGCTCGGTGCGCGACCGCGACGAAGCGCTCGATCTGCTACAAGAAGTTTTCATCACGTTTTACGACAAGTTACCCGAACTCGACGTTTCTACCGATCGCATCGAGTCATGGCTCGTCAAGACCGCGCGCAATGTTATTTTGACGTATGTGCGCGATACGCATCGCCGCCTCACGCGCGACTTGCAGAACACACAAGAAAGCGATACATGGGAAAAAGACGAGCAAGTCGGCAAGATTTATCAAAAGGAACTCGAAAAGCATATCGATAATTTTCTCGAATCGCTCAACGACCAAGAACGCAATCTGTTTATTTTACAGAAAATCGAACAGGTAAAATACAACGACCTCGAAAAAATTTTGAATACCCCGCAGCGCACGATGAAGCGCATGGCGGCAAATCTATTACAGCGTCTCAAAGAGCGCACGACCTTCGACAAAGATTATTTAGAAAGTTAGGCGTTCATCTGCGGCAAAGTCCGCAGCTGAACGATTAATCGACCAAGAAAAGTTTCGATAAATTTGTGCAGGTGTGAAATTTGCCTTGTATGCCATCTTCGGGTGGTGCGCCAAATAAAGACCGAGGTTAAGATATGGTAATTGCAACTCGCGACACTTCTCGATCGACTGCAAAATATTAAACGTACCGAGCGAGCGGCGAGCGAGAGTGGGGTCAAAAATCGAATAAACTGCCGAGAGCGCATTCTCGGTAACATCGAAGATCGCAAAACCCAATAATTTTTTGCCTTCGCGCAAGACTAATTCGAGCGAAGAAGCCGGGTTGTTGTACATTTGCCTGAGCATCGCCGAAGCTAAATTATTCCGTAGGCTCGATGGCGGCCTACTACCCATCTCGATATGGCGCGACATTTGATAGCGCACGTAGAGTTCGAATTTTTCTGCTGTCGCCTTCGGGGTGCCCCAAAATATTTCGACTGCGGCGTTTCGCCGCAGCGTTCGTCGAAAACTGCGGTTCGCTTTGAACTCCGCCACAGTCACACGGTATGGGGTACACTCGCGACAATCGCGGCAAAAAGGGCGATAGTATTCGCTACCGAATCGGCGGTAGCCTTTGTCGAGTATGCGCGTCAGTTGTCTTTGGTTGAGTGTGTGGTGGGGATCTGAAATCGAATGGTTGCGCGTCGTGCGCGAATCGTAATAACCGCAAGCACCGCTCGAAAAAAATCCGACCACCGTACATTTTTGTTTCGATTTTCAGCGTGTCTCGCCAAAAAAGGTTGGAGCATGGCTGGCAAGAAAATTGTTATCGCAGGCGCATCGGGAGCCGTCGGTGTCGAGTTTGTAAGCGTACTCGAACGCCTGAATTTTCCCGTGGCATCTCTGAAGCTGTGCGCGACGAAGCGCAGCGCGGGGCGTCGCCTAAAATTTCGCGGCGAAGAAATAGCGATCGAAGAGATGACGCCAAATTCTTTCAAAGGCGCCGACATCGCGCTTTTCTCCGCCGGCAGCTCGGTCAGCAAAGAATACGAAAAGCACACACTCGACGCCGGCTGCGTCATGATCGATAACAGTTCGGCGTTTAGAATGCGCGAAGGGACGCCGCTCGTCGTTCCAGAAATCAATCCGCAAGATGCGCAGGCGCACCACGGCACGATTGCAAACCCGAATTGCTCGACGATCATTATGCTTATGGGAGTTTACCCTCTACTCAAGAAATACCCCGTACACCGGCTCGTGGTTTCGACATACCAAGCGGCCTCGGGCGCGGGCTGGGCGGCGATGGAAGAACTCAAAGAATCGACGCGCGCTGCGCTCGACGATAAACCGTTTACTCCGCAAAAGATGCCATACCCTTACGGCTTTAACCTCTTTTCACATAACACGGCGATTGGCGCCGAAGGTTATAACGAAGAAGAAATGAAGATGGTCAAAGAGACGAAGAAAATTTTGCACGACGACAAAATCGCCGTCAGCGCAACGTGCGTGCGCGTACCGGTCTTGCGCGCGCATGCCGAATCGATCAATATCGAATTTGAAAAGACGATGCCTTCCGAAGACGAAGCGCGCCGGCTTTTCGCCGAGTTTCCCGGCGTGCGCGTCGTCGACGACCGCGAAAAAAACCACTTTCCGATGCCGCTCGCCGCATCGGGGGAGTTCGACTGCTTCGTCGGCCGTATCCGTAAAGATTTGAGCATGCCCGATAAGGCGCTCAACGTCTTTATCGCTGGCGATCAACTGTTGAAAGGCGCCGCCTTGAACGCCGTACAAATTGCCGCACTTTTATAGTTGACCCACTATGCGGCGACGCGCGCGCTGAATCGTGGTTGCGCATGTCTATTTCGATCCGTGGCTTTCGCGCTTTACGCTCGAAACGTTTCGCGACCCCGTTCATTTCGCATCGATCGAAGACAATCTGACCATCAAGACACAGAGCACCGACGAAGAGCATGGCGTCGTTTGGCTCTTAACATCGAATGCGCTCGCCGAAAATGCGGCGATGATCGCCAATTGGCTGCGCAAATACCCGCAGCACCGCTCGCGCATCATCGTGCTGGGCGATCATGAAATCTCGGAGCAACGGTTTGCGCCGCTCCACGAAAACCAAATTAGTCTTTACCTACCGGCATCGATCGGTATGGCGCAGGTCAGAAAGGCGGTCGAACTGCAATTCGATGCGCTGCGCGCCGAATACGACCGACTCAATCTACAAGAGCGCCTCGCGAACAGCTATATTGAAATTCGTCGTCTCACCGCAGTCGGCCAAGCGCTCGCCACCGAACGCGATTTCGACAAACTCATCGAACTCGTACTAACATCGGCAATCGAACTCACCAGCGCCGACGGCGGGTCGATTTATCTGAGCGAAAAGCACGGCCATGGCGATAAACCGACGCATATTCGGTTCAAGAAATCGGCGATGCAGCTCGACGCGGGCGAGTTTCTACTCCCGATCGACAAGAAATCGATTGCGGGCTACGTAGCGCTCACCGTCGAGCCGCTCATGATCGACGACGTACATTCGCTGCCGGTCGATGTCGACTATACTTACAATGCGGATTACGACAAGGCGCATAACTATTACACGAAATCGATGATGGTGATTCCGATGAAAAATCACCACGAAGAGGTGATTGGGGTCATTCAACTCATCAATCGTAAGCGCGACGGCGATCTAAAACCCACGCTCGAAGAATTGAAGGGCAACGCGATTATTTCTTTTACGCGCAAAGACTACTCGCTCGTGAGTGCGATGGCGGGGCAAGCCGCCGTGGCGATCGAAAACAACCAGCTTATTCAGAATATTCAAAATCTGTTCGAAGGTTTTGTCAAAGCGTCGGTGACGGCGATCGAACAGCGCGACCCGACAACGAGTGGGCATTCATTTCGCGTCGCCGACTATGCGGTCAACACCGCGCTTGCGGTCAATCGCGACACCAGCGCTCGCTTCAACGCCGTGCGTTTCAATCGCAATCAAATTCAAGAGCTGCGCTATGCGTCGCTTTTGCACGATTTTGGCAAAGTCGGCGTGCGCGAGAATGTACTCGTCAAAGCGAAAAAACTTTACCCCGACCAGTTGGAGCTTATTCGGTGGCGATTTCATTACATAAGAAGAGATATCGAAGCGAAGCTTCTCGCGCGCATGCTTACCGAATTTAAGAACTCCCCCCCCGGCGCATGGCCAGAAATCGAAGCAAAGCACCAAGCGGTGCTCGACCACGAACTCAAAGAAGCCGACGAGATGTTTTCGGCGATTCTTTCGGCAAACGAACCGACGGTCTTGGCGGCAGGTTCGTTCGAGTTCTTAAAAAAAGTTACCGAAAACAAGTTGAAGTTGAAAGATAACGAAGAAATTCCCTGGCTCTCGGATAACGAATTTGTCATGCTCTCGATTCGTAAAGGCACTCTCGACGACGCCGAGCGTTTGCAGATCGAATCGCACGTGACGCACACGTATAATTTCTTGAAGCAAATTCCGTGGACGCCGAATCTGCGTTGGGTACCCGAAATCGCGTACGGTCATCACGAAAAGTTGAACGGCGAGGGTTATCCGTTAAAGCGGCGCGACCCCGAAATTTCGCTGCAGACGCGCATGATGACAATCGCCGATATTTACGACGCGCTCACCGCATGGGATCGCCCGTACAAAAAGGCAATACCGCCCGAAAAGGCGCTCGATATTCTCGGCATGGAAGTCAAAGACGGGCACGTCGACGCCGAATTACTCAAAATTTTTATCGACGCTAAAATTTTTGCGCGTATCGACGAGCTGCGCGCGGTAGAAAATCGCTAACCGTGCATACGCTGCCGCTGCACCCGCTTCTACAAACCGTCGTCGACCGCGCGTTTTTCACGCACAACGAAACGCCCCACACTTACCGCGTTCTGCCGAGCGTATACACTGTGCTCGGATTCCAGTTTTCCGGTCGAATACACCACGCTGGGGAAAACCGTCCGCTTGCGACCTGCGGCGTCACTGGTATTCTAGACGCATGGCGTCCTTTTCGCAGCGACGCCGCAACGCGCTCGCTCCTCGTTTTTTTTAAACCCGGCGGTTTTTACCGCGTCTTCGGCCCGGTTGCCGCCGCGCTGGGGAGCGACAGCCTGGCTCTCGACGACGTTTTTTCGGCATCGCTCGAACGCGAATTCGCGGATATTCTGAATGCGCCCGCTCCGTTCGCTGAGAACTGGGCACGCCTGCAAAATCGACTGCTACAAATCATGGCGCGCGACATTTCCTTTGAAACGCGCGGCGCGCTCCACCACCTCGAAAAAGCCGGCGGCGCTCTGCGAGTCGAAGCGATCGCGGACAAACTCGGCATAAGCCGCCGCACTCTCGAACGCAAGTTTGCCGCCGAAGTGGGAACTACCCCCAAGCATCTGGCGCGCATTCTGCGCTGGAACCGCATTATGACAAATCTCGGCGACTACGCCGACCTTGCAACGGCTGCGCTCGCGCACGGCTATTTCGACCAGGCACATTTTATCCATGACACGCAACGATTCGGCGGAGAATCTCCCGCTCACCTCGCGGCGTCTTATTAAAGGGTTTTGTCGCATTTTTACAATCCGGCTCCCGCTGCGAATCGTAACTTACCGTTACTATGAAAAGAGAACAAACATTCGATTTACCCCACAAGGGATTGCGCGCGGCTCTCGCAGAGCTGGGCTCGTCCGCTACAGGGAGCGATTTTGAGAATGCAGAAGAGCTCCGACTTTTCGAAAACCTGTTCCGCGATGTCTGGAAACTCATCGCCCTGCACAGCGCCGAAGAGGAACGTATCACATTCGCCGAACTCGAAAAGCGCGCTCCGGGTGCGACCGTCACTTTTGCGAGCGAACACCGCGCTCTCGATGCGGCCTACGATTTTCTCGCAGAAGCAGTCGAAACTACAAAGCACTTGACCGCAAAGGACAGATTCGTCGCCGACCTCAACAAGTTCAGCGCCGCGTTGCAAACGCACATGAACCGCGAAGAAGACGAACTGCAGCCGCTGATCTGGAAATATTTCAGCGACGAAGAACTTATGGAACACCGGCGCGCGATTATGGCAGCGAGCGGCCCGGAGTCGCTGATCAAATGGTTTAGGTTCGTGTTCTATGCGCTGAACGGAAAAGAAACGGCAGAATTTCTGGATCGCCTTAAAAGCATGTTTCCCGAAACGACGTTTATCGAAGCGCAGCATCTTGCCGAGGTGGCGGAAAAAAGGCGGCGGATGCGGCTTTAGAGCGGGCTGCTATCCCTAAAGCGGACTACTGGCAGTCGCGTAGAGTTTCGCCGGTATTGCCCCGGCTAAAAAACCTGCACGTCCCGCACGCACGGCATCGCGCATCGCGTGCGCCATCAGCACAGGGTTCTGCGCTTTCGCAATCGCGGTGTTCAAGAGCACCGCGTCGGCGCCAAGCTCCATTGCGCGCGCGGCATGCGAGGGTAGCCCAATGCCCGCATCGACGATGACCGGCACGCGGCCGCGCATCATCTCGAGAATAATTGTAAGATTCGCTTCGTTCGCAATGCCTCGACCGCTACCGATGGGGCTTGCTGCGGGCATCACCGCATCGCCGCCCGCGTCGACAATCCGTCGCGCCATCACGGGGTCGTCGTTTGTATAAACCATAAGATAGAGATGTTGCGTTTCGGCGTGTGCCTTGATCGCCTCGATTGCGCGCAAGGTTTCAAGCGGGTCGGGCAGCAAGGTCTGTAAATCGCCGGTCACTTCGATCTTGAGGTGCGAACATTGCATCTGAGCACCGATGCGCGCCATGCGTAGCGCATCGCGGGCAAACGCCGCGCCAGCGGTATTCGGAAGCAGGTGTACTTTAGTGCGATCGATATGGTCGATGATAGAGACATTATCTTGTAGAGGCGCACCGACCTGCGGTGAGCTTGTCAAACCGTGGTGCGTCTCTACCTCGACGCCGGCAACAGCAGGTAGCTCGATCCGCCGCAAGGCAACGGTCACCATTTCGGTCGCCGCCGCAATATGGCAGTCTTGCATCGCCGCAAGCGTCGGATAGCGACCCGTGCCCACGATGAGACGCGAATGAAGATTTATGGAGCCAAGAGCGAGAAAATCGGGTTCGAGAGACGGTGCTTTCAGGTGGTTTCGTCTTCGTCGTCTTCAGCCACTGCGACTGCCGCTCGCTTATCGTAACCGTATTTGACCTGTTCGTCGGCCAAGAGGCTGAGCGTCTGCACGGCGCTTTTACGGCGCTTTAGGTTTTTGGGAACATCGAGCTTGAAAAGGTGATCGACAACGTCGAAGCTGGCGCATGCGACTTCATATTTTTTGCTTTTCGCGAGATAGAGGATTTTGGCAATTTCAATGTCTTTCATGCGGAGATATGGCATTTTTTCTGAGTCAAACCTGCTGTAAATAAAAATGGAAAAACCTTCATTATTACGACGCTTGCTCGAACTATCTTTCGGCGGGGGACTCACCGCAAACGGCTCCAGTACAATGCCGTTAGATTTTTTTCCGAAACGATTGCCAGAGCATTTAGACGCATTATTTTTTGAAGAATATATTCGGGCGCTGCGCATGCCCGTCATTTGGATTACCGTCGCGGTATTCTTCTCAATCGAAATCGGGATTTGCTATTTTCAGTCGGCGTGGCCGTACGTAACGCATCTTTTGGCGGCAACCTTGTTAGTCGGTATCCTGACAATTGCGCACATCTTCTGGTTCTGGAACTTATTGCGCCCTTGGGGATATAAAGTACAATTAACGGTTCTCAATGTCATGTTCGGCATTCTTGTATCTATCGTCGGTTGGGGCGCCTTTATGTCGTGGCAGACGATGCCCGACCATTATATCGGCATGATGACCACAATCTTCGGCGCAATTCTGGGTGCCGCAGCCGTCATTCTGTCTTATTCGCGAATTAGCTATCTTATTTTTATGGGAGGGCTGATTGTTCCCGGAACTATAGCGATGCTCACGCGCGCGACAGTATTTCATAATCTCATGGGGTTGTTGTTCGTCGGCGGATTTTTCGCTTTTATACTCATTAATTTAATCGAACACGCCAAGCAGCGCGAACTCTTCGACGCGCGCAACCAGCTCACCGAAATTAACAGCGAACTCACGCGCAAAGACAACGAACTCGACCAAGAGTTACTCTTCGCTTCGCATATCCAAATGGGAATTTTCCCCGAACCAAAAACGCGCATGGCCGATTACACTTTTCAGACGGCGATTTTGCCGCTGGGGCGCATTTCGGGCGATTACTGCGACATCATAACGCGCGGCGATATAATCTACGCGCTCGTCGCCGACGCATCGGGCCATGGCGTTCCGGCGGCGCTGCTCACAATGGCGGCGAAAAATGTCTTCAGCAATGTGCTCACCGAAGCGATTTCTCCGGCGGCGGCGCTCGCGACAGCCAATCGCGAAATCTTAAAAATGATTAAGACGCAAGACTACATGACCGGGTTCTTGCTGAAACTCTACCCTTCGGGACTCGTCGAATTTTCAAACGCGGCTCACCCCACAGCGTTCTTTCAAAGTCGAGGTGGCGATGTCAAATATCTCGACACGTCGGGTTTTATTTTAGGCGGTCTCGACGACGTCGATGCCCTCTATGAAACGGCAAGCATTCAACTTAGGGCGGGCGATCGCATTTTTCTCTATACCGACGGCGTTGTAGAGTCGACGAACCTACAGAATAAATTTTACGGAGTCGATCGTTTAGAAAAGCTTTTGCGCGTAACGCGCGGGTTAGAACTCGCGCAAGTCACTTCCAAGATTTTTTCCGATATGGTTGCCTTCAGCGAAGGCGTGCCGTTTCGCGACGACATTGCGATGATGGCGCTCGAATATACCCCGCAAGGTTTTATCTCACAGTAAACACGCCGCGCTCGCTTTGAACAAAACTTACCCCGTTCGCGTTAAGCAAACGCTCGGTTTTTAGATCGCTACGATCGAGTAATAGGCCGCGTTGGTTTGCGACGATAAACCGACCCGAGCGGTGCGCGAAGAGACATGCCTCTTCGCTACCTAAACTCACGGTGTGCGATTTCCAGGTGTCGGGCGAGCTGTCGAATACTGCCGTACCGTCGGCGATGGCGTGCGTCGCGAGTTGCCGCGCCTCTAACCCCGAATTGCGCTTGCGCAGCGTATAGAGCGCCAATGCGTCGGCATCGAGCGCGGACACTTGAATGAAGCAAAGCGTATTCGCTGCAATCACCAACGGCGACGGCGTCACCGTACGCACCGGTAACTCGATCTCTGCTGCGGTTTCGAGTTTTGCAGGCACCGCATGCATAGTTTCTATCGGCTTGTCGTCCTTCGGTGCGCTCAATGAAAATTTTAGTCTGAGAAGATAATCCTTCTGCATGTTTTGCTTGTCGGCGGTGCGCTCGACAATCGCCGCCATGTCGCCGGTTTGCAAATCGCATGCCAGCGATTTCAGCGCATAGCCGAGCTTTTGTCGAAAATAAATTTTGCGATCGAGATGCGCGACGATTACCTCGCCGTCGAGCGACCCCAAGCAAATTTGCGCGCCGCTAAGATCAGGGTTGTCGTCCATGATATAGCGGTTGAAAAGAACGCCCTGAAAGTCCGCTTGCACCTTAAAATCGGGATTTACAAATACCATGCGCGACTGATCGCCCGCAGCGGCGAGAATGTAACGCCCGCGCGGCAAAACGTGCAGATAATGACTCTCTTCTTTTTCCCAAAGAAAATTACCGCGTTCGTTGAAGACATAAATTTGCGAGCCCAACTGCGGGTACCAAATATAATAAGCGCCGTTGTCGGGGGCCGTAATGTAGCCTTCTTTTCCGCCTAATGTAATTTGTGTCCCGTCGGCCTTGGCAACGGCGCTGCCGGGCAAATCGAGACGACCGGTTATGAGTCCTGTTTTATCGACCGCGTAACTCGTATACTGCCCCGGCGCGTTGTAGCGAAAGAGTGTGAGCGCGGCGTTCGACGCGCTCTGCTCTGCCGCATCGGCGAACGCCGAAAACTTCGTCACTTCGACGAGCGCAACCGTATCGGTTTTCGTCACCGATATCTGCCAGAACAGCCAAGTAAGTCCCAGTATCGCCGCAAAAAATCGCACGAGCATAACTATGACCGCGCTATTGTCGCTGCTGCAACTGGCGCCTGTCTTCGGGCGCCTGCCGTCTATCTTCGGTTTCGCGCAACTCTTTCATCTTTTTCATGATCTCGATATACGTACCGAATTTATCGCGAAAGTCCTGGTACGAGTAGATATAATATTCATACCCCTGCTCGGTCAGAAAAAGTTGGCGGTTGCGGCAAAACTGCTCTTCGCTCGATTCGTTGGTAATCACCGAGTAAAAGAGCGCTTGATTGCCATTGGCTTTTGGCCTGAGCACCCGCCCTAAGCGCTGCGCCTCTTCTTGCCGACTGCCGAATGTGCCCGATATTTGGATTGCCACATTAGCGTCGGGTAAGTCGATCGAAAAGTTGGCGACTTTCGACACCACGAGCGCGCGAATCTGCTTCGTGCGAAACGCCTCGTAAAGGCGCGCGCGTTCGTCGAGCGGTGTCTTGCCGGTAATCAGCGGTATTTTGAACCGCGCCGAGACGCGCTGCAGTTGATCGAGATATTGTCCGATAACCAGTACCTGATCGTTACGGTGGTGGTAGAGCAACGTACCGATGACGCGCTGTTTTTCGGGGTTCTCTGACGAAAGTCGAAATTTTTCGCGGTCGTCGGCGACAGAATACATGCCGCGCATAAGGCTTCTGAGCGGTGTGCGAATCTCGATGCAGCGCGCTTCGGCAATCCATTGTTTCTTTTCGAGCTCTTTCCACGGCACGTCGTATTTTTTGGGACCGATGAGCGAGAACACGTCTTCTTCGAGACCGTCTTCGCGCACGAGTGTTGCGGTAAGCCCCAAGCGCCGCTTCGCCTGCAATTCGCTCGTCATGCGAAAGACCGGCGCGGGCAACAGATGCACCTCGTCGTAAATAATGAAACCCCAATTATTCGATGAAAATAAGTGGAAGTGTGTGAACTCCCCCCCCTTTTTTTTGCGGTGGGTCAGAATATTGTATGTCGCAATTGTGATCGGTTTAATCTCTTTTTTATCGCCCGAATATTCGCCGATGTCGCTTTCAGGCACCGTCGTCTTATCGAGAATTTCGGTTTTCCATTGGCGAATCGAAAGCGTGTTGGTGACGAGAATCAACGTCTGCGCGCCGACTGCGTGCATCGCGCCGATACCGACAATCGTTTTACCCGCTCCGCACGGCAACACGACAACGCCCGAACCGCCCTCGACGCTACCGTCGGCGTAGAATGCCTTGATCGACGACTCTTGATAATCGCGAATCACGAAATCGTTACCGCTGCCAAGTTTTTGCCTCAGATCGAATTTGAAATCGTTGCCTTTTTCATAGCCCGCGAGGTCTTCGACGGGAAAGCCGATTTTAATCAGCGCCTGTTTGATATGACCGCGATAGTCGGCCTTGACGTAAACTTCATTCGGGTTCTTATTGCCCTCGATATACGGCTGCACTTTTTTATTACGAATCACCTCGGCGATATATTTCGGGTCGGTGGATTTCAAAATTAATTCGCCGCGGTCGTCGCGATCGAGTTTGAGTTTTCCGTAGCGGCTAATTTGCGTATAGATATCGGCACTCACCGCCTGCGGCACCGGGTACTTCGAGTATTTATAGAGCGCATCGACGATCTGTTCGGCTTTGAGTTTCGACGCCGCCGCGTTCCACAACGATAACGGCGTGATACGATATGTATGCAAATATTCGGGGGATTTCTCTAATTCTGCAAATCTCGATATTTCGGTGCGGCAATTCTCAAATTGCGGGTGGTCTACTTCGAGAAGTAGCGTTTTATCGGATTGTACGATCAGAGGTTTTTCGTCGAGGCTTGCCATAGGTTCTCCTTGCATGAAATTCGGGGCGAGCGCACCAAAAATCGGGCGGTATGGCCTCGAAATCAAAGACGCGCTGTAAAGGACAATATACACCGTAAATTCTTGGCTTACGAAATATTGCATTGCTTATGTGATTGGGCGGGAACTCGCTGAAGCGATTTTTTCCACGATAAGCCCGTGCTAATCAGCGCAAATTCTCATTCGCTTGAGTTTGCCTTCGTTTTTTACATCCCATATTACTTGCCCTGCCACTCGCCGAAAAAAAATGACCCGATGCGTCTCGAAAAAAAGAAAGTTACCGTCACCGGGGCCGCTGGCTTTATCGGACGCAAGCTCGTCGAGGCGCTCGTCGCCGAGGGCGCGCACGTCACCGCGATCGATTTGCCGGGCGTGAGGTTTCCGCAATGGCGCGGTGTCGAGTGCGTGTCGTCCGATTTATCGAACGCCGCCGATCTCAAAAAATATTTGCGCGATCGCGATTTAGTCTTTCACTTAGCGTTTCCGGTTTCCGACTGGGAAGCCGAATCGAAATTCGTCGCCGCCGTTCAGCTCAGCGAGGCAATCTGCGCTCTTTGCGCTCAAGAAGAATTGCGTCTAGTTCTTATTACATCCATCGTCGTCTATGGCGACAACATCGGCAAAGGCCCAATTAACGAAGCGACGGCGTATGGCAAGCCGCACGGCCATTACATGGCTTACAAACAAAAACAAGAGCTAGCCGCGCTGCGCGTGCTTACATCGACCAAAGCCGATATTCGTATTGTGCGCCCCGGCAACGTGTTTGGCGCAGGCTCGCAGCCGTGGGTCGTCGAAGTCGCGCGCGTGTTGGCGAAGGGCATGCCGGCGCTCATCGACGGCGGCAAAGGGCGTGCGGGGCTCGTGCTGGTCGATAACTTGGTCGAGATGTTGCTGCTCGTTGCACGGGCGGATGCAGCACGCGGCGAAATTTTTCTCGCTGTCGACGACAATACCGTGACGTGGGCAGATTATTTCTTAGCGATCGCCGATTTTATCAAAGCGAATACTCCGCGCAGTCTGCCGCATTTTGTGGCTGAGCTCGCAGCGGCAAGCAGCGAGTTTGCCTGGAAAAGTTTGTCGCTCAAAGGGCGACCGCCGATTACAAAACAGGCGCTTGTGCTCGTCGGCGCCGACAACGATTTTCGTAACGATAAGATTAAGCAGGTGTTGGGATATACTCCGGTGAAGACGTACCAACAGGGTTTGTGGGAGATCGCCGAGTTTCTGTCGCATAATACGTGGCAAGAGAAGACTTGACGCGACATAATAATGTAATAACTATAGGCGCGCGATTTTTCGGGGGGTAAACGTCCGAGATTGCTCTCTTAACGCTAAACTGGAAGCTTTACAAGCCTCGCGGGTTTAAGAAAAACCGCTACTAAAGCGGCGAATCGCCTGCTTGCAAAGCTTCCAGTACCCCCCGAAAAATCGCGCGCCCATAACTATTACAGCGAAATACGAAATCACTTGACCTGCCATGAGCACGGCAATCTACTCACCCTAGTATGGAAGTCGTCAAGGTCATTCATTTGCTGAAGCGCGTCGAGCAGATCGACCGCGAGATTAACGAGTTACACGGCCTGGTCGACGGCATCGATAGTTCGCGCTCATATCGCAACACGATGAAGATTGCCGCCGAGAAGCAGATTAACGATTTGATCGGCGAGCGCGTGAAACTCATGGAACTCAAAATCGATACGCCGCCCGATTTTTTGAAGAATCAAGTATACCCGCTTGAGAAGCAGGCAAGTACGCAGCCGAAGATTGCGTTAGAGGCGCTTTTGGGCGCGACGCATTCGACGTATACGACACCGACGCGCGAGGTCGATGAATCATCGGCGACGGCGGCGCTCAAGAACTTTACGCGCATGATGAGCGTCGATGAAATTCTGCCGAAAGCGTCGATAGATAACGGTGCGCGCGTACGCCGCGCCGATAAGCCGGCGGTAAAATCGCGCGCTGAAATTTTACGCGATTTACCGCCGCTGCAATATTAATGAACGCTGTGTCAATTCGCAGCTGCGAATTGAGACGACGCTTTCTGTTTGACAGACGAAAGGGTTTTTGTCGGTATTACTTATGAGTTTTTGGCACAGCGTATATTTAGATTACTATTCGATCGGTTCGCTGATTCCGGTTTTATTTTTAACGATTTCAGCATTTATTTTCTATCAAATCAAAGACAAATCGCGCACAACGCTTATTATGGCGCACAGCATGTTGACGTTCGATTTATTTGTCGCGAGTTATTTTGTCGCGTCGTCTTTTTATCATCCGTTAGCCGCCTTTCACCGATGGAATACCGTGCTTTGGGTTCTTGTCGTTATCTCGTTTTTCATGCAGGTGTTCTTTGAGTTTCCGACGACGACCCACGCACGGCTATCAAAAATTCTTCTGCGCGTGATGCTCGCGCTGACGATCGGTTTTTCAATTTGGTTCATGTCGCAGACGATCGAATCGGGAATTGTCTACCACTTCGACGGGCACTACTACGACTTCGACGCCGACGACGCGAGCTATGTGATCAGCCTTGCGATTATCGCCTATATTTTTATAATGACGCTAATTTCGATTTGGCGTATTGTGAAAACGAGCGGCAGCGAACGCTGGGCGGTAGTGGGACTTTTAATCGGTATCATGCTCGCGTCGTTTCTACCCGCCTACTTGAACACGCTCAGCCGCGAAGGGGGCATGGATCGCGGTACTTTTCAGGTGGCTTTCGATTTGAGCATTATTCTCGGCCTCTTTGCCTTAGTTATTATCTATCTGAATAACACACAAGATAAAACGACATTCATGGCTAAAATTATTCTCGTTTCGGTCGTGGTGTTTTTGCTCGTTTTACAAGGCGTGAGTTACTTTGCATTTCAAGACAAAGAAACCGCCTACGACTCGGTCAAGAGCGAGCACGCCAATCGCTTTCGCGAAAGCGGCGTCGAACCCGAGGCGATGCGCTATGCGATTAGCTACGATTTTTCGACCAAAAAATTTGAGAGCGTCAAGTCGGTCAGCAACGCCGCGATTGCGATCGACGACCAAACCAACGGCTACGAGTTTTCGTATTTATGGATGAAGCTCAATTATTTGCCCGAAGATATTGCCTTCAAAGATAACGTCGAGAAAATCTTGCAATCCGCCCCGGCGACGTTTGGTGGCTACCGCGCGGCGCTATTGCCGCTGTTACAGAACCGCGAGACGAATACGAAAGCGGCGCTGCTGGCAAAAATTTCGCAGTTGCAGCGCCCAGTAAAACAGCAGCGCTACAAATTACAGCATATGCCAGATTTCAAATTTCGCGAATTGGCGCAGAAACATCTTGCGAAGTCGCACGGCAAATTCGAAACTTTTCGCGAAGCTATGTTAGCGTATCTCAAAGAAAATACCGTCGATAACGGCTTTCAATTGAAAAAGAAACTCTTGCAATACGCCGAAGAAGTGATGCCGCCCGGGGCGCGCAACTATCGTTCCGATGCGAATAACGGCGCGCATTATACCGCTTATATCAGCGTCGATTTCAAGAAAGGTAAAATGGTCGAGGTCGGTTACGACTATCTCGACTACCGCAAATTTGTGCACCCGCTGGGAGTCAAATTTGTCGTGATGCTTTTGGCTGCAATGATAATCGTTATCGCCGGCTTTCCGTTCTTTTTTAGCCGTGCGTTGATTACTCCACTCAATAGCCTCTTGTCGGGCGTGAACGAAGTGAATAACGGCAACTTGGGCGTCGAGTTACCGATCTATGTCGAAGACGAAATCGGCTATCTCTCACGTTCATTTAACGGCATGGTGCATTCGATTAAAGACTCGAAGCAGAAGTTGCAAGAGTACGCCGAAACTCTCGAAGATAAAGTCAAAGAACGCACTGCCGAGTTGCAAAAGGCGTTCGAAGAAGTCAATGCGCTCAAAAAACAACAAGACGGAGATTATTTTTTGACAAGTCTCTTGACGACTCCGTTAGGCACAAACCGTGCCGAGAGCACAAATCTCAACGTCGATGTGATCGTTGAGCAGAAAAAAAAGTTTGAGTTTCGAAAATGGGCGCGCGATATTGGCGGCGACACTATTATTACGAGCACCGTGACGCTTAAAGATAAGCCGCATACGGTATTCTTGAATGCCGACGCGATGGGTAAATCGATGCAGGGCGCGGGCGGTATTCTGGTTTTAGGTTCGGTCTTTCATTCGGTCATCGAGCGTACGAAAATTTCTCCGAAAGAGCAAGACGTATTTCCCGAACATTGGTTGAAATATACTTTTGTCGAATTGCATCGGGTATTCGAGGTCTTCGACGGTTCGATGCTCATCTCGCTTGTGATGGGCTTAGTCGACGACGAATCGGGATTGCTCTATTACATCAATGCCGAGCACCCGTGGTCGGTTCTCTATCGTAACGGCAAAGCGTCTTTTATCGAAAAAGAACTCGTGTTGCGAAAACTCGGCACGCAGGGCGTGAGCGGGCATATCGAAGTCATGACGCTACAACTCGAACCGAAAGACGTCGTCATTATGGGCTCCGACGGTCGCGACGACCTGCTGATTGGCCGCGAAGACGACGGCACGCGCATCATCAACGAAGATGAAAATCAATTCTTGAAAATTGTCGAAGAGAGCGAAGGCCATCTCGACCGCATTCGAGAAGATCTCGACCAATACGGCGAACTCACCGACGATTTATCGCTCCTACGCATTGGCTATAAAGAAGACGAGCATCACGACCACACGCATCTCTCGCACCACGTGATTCAACTGCTCAACCGCGCGCGCCTCGCGGTCAAGAGCGGCCAGCTCAAAGTCGCGATTGGCGATCTCGAAGAAGCGCACCGTATGGACGACGCACAACCCGAGGTGATGCGCGATCTCATCAAGGCGTACCTGAAAGACAAACAGTTCGAGAAGGCGGCGAACCTCGCCGAAGATTACATTCACATGAAGCCCGCCGACTCGGAATTTCTTTATATCGCGGCGTACTGCCACAAGGTATTACAGAATTTCAAGAAAGCCGCCGATTTTGGCGAGCGCTTGCGCCTCAGAGACCACGACATGGTAAAAAATCTCGTCAACCTTGCGGACATCTATTATCTACAGGGTCTCTATAATCGCTCGCGCATGATTATCGATTATGCGGCGAGACTCGACCCACATGACATGAAAGTGAAGCGCGTGCTCGATGCGCTCGCGCGTAAAAACGTGCAAGCTCCTGCGACGACATGACGAGCATCGCCGACCGCGAGGCGGAGATTCTCGCCGATTTTGAGATGTTCGATGATTGGGCCGATCGCTACCGTTATCTTATCGAACTCGGCGAAAAATTGCCGGTACTCGACGCGCAATATAAAATCGAAAGAAATAAAGTGCCGGGTTGCCAATCGCAAGTGTGGCTGATCGCTCGTCGCAACGGCGACACCGTCGAATTCGAGGCCGACAGCGATTCGGCGATCACACGCGGTCTCATCGCGCTTTTGGTGAAACTATTTTCGGGCGCGAAGAGCGAAGAGATTACGAATGCCAATCTTTCATTTATCGAGCGCTTAGGTTTTGCCAAGCACCTGTCGATGTCGCGCGCGAACGGTTTCGCTTCGATGCTGCAAATGGTCAAGCGGCTCGCCGCCGGTCAATGAAACACATCGCTGCGCGGATTATTATTTTACTGGGTATGGCGTTCGTTGTCGCATCGCTTTGCGCTGCCGCCGAAACCGAGACAGAAACCGCAGAATTGTCGGGCAAGGTAGTCTGGCCGGACGACTACGAACTCGAAGTGGCCAAGCCGCAAGTTTTACTCGCCGACGGTAAAACGTATCTGCCGAATGTCGTGCAAAATTTGATCGGCGACGAGCTGTCTCTACAGCGGCGTGCGCTGACGCGCGGCCGCGTGTCGCCGAAATCGATCGAATATCCGCTGATGAAAGATCACGAGCACTTGCCCCCGAATGCGCGCGCCGAACTTCTCGCAAAATATCGCAAACCCGAAATCATGCCGTTGCGTATCGTACGCAGCGAACGCGCGCCCGGTTCGGTATTTAGCTGCGACGGCATGCCGAACGATCGCTATGTCATCGCATCGCGCATCGTCGTGCG
>JAFEGD010000138.1 GCA_018240245.1 Spirochaetota bacterium
CAACTCGCCCCACTTGCCTTCTTTATGGCAGGCGATCGTGAGTTCGTTTATCACTGTGCCTAAAAGTTCGCCCAGACCCGCAAGGTGCGCATTGACGTCGCGCAAATATGCGGCATCGGTGTTTGTTGAGTTGAGCGCCAAGGCTTCGCCCAAAATCGGCGTCGCGGTAAAAAAATTGTTTCCGGCGATGCCTTTGTATTGACTCAGATCGAATGCTTTGAGACCGGGATTATCGCCCGTAAAAATATTTTGTTCGGCCATAAGGCTTACGCATACGCTTCAAACAGCATGTCAATCAATGGCAAATTTTGCCGCTCGCCTTGAGAAGTCGTTTGTTTACTTTCGTTGACGCAACGCAACGCGACGCCCGAACGCGCGATAAACGTATCGCCCCAACGCAGGCGAATCTTTTTTCCCGCGCTCTCGACGCTCGCCGCACGACCGAACCACGTAAAGAGCGAATACGCCGCACCCGAGGTTCTGAGCGTCGCTTGCGTTTCGAGTTTGTGGTACAGCACGTTAAATTTTTCGGTACGTAGCGGCGCTTGGTAATTTTGTATCTCCGCCTGTTGATCGCGCATGCAATAAAGCGCTTCTTTCAGATGTAGCGTACGCCCACGACCAAAATCATAGAGGCGAAACGTGTGGTCCGATTTTTGTTGCACTTCGTAGAAGAGCAACCGCCCGGTCGTGCTGTGCACGAGCCCCGGCGCAAGCTTCACCACATCGCCGAGCTGCAACGCATAAGCGTTAAAATGTTTGAGAGGATTATCTTCGGTCTCAAGTCGGCTGAGGGCATCGCGACTTTCACCGTGCTTTAGCCCCAAATAGGCGCGCGCATCGGTCGCGGCGTCGAGAATTGTCCAACACTCGAATTTGCCGTTGCCGCGTAGCCCCAACGCGGCGACATCGGCGTCCGAGGGGTGGTTTTGCAGCGAGAGCGGTTCGGCGGTTGAGAGAATTTTGAGCATGAAGCGCGCCTCGCTTGCGCCCCAGGCAGCAGCGCGCAAAAAATCACCGACAATAATGTCACCGCTCGATGTCTGCACGCGCACGGGAAACTGCGGCAAATCGGCAAATAGCACGTATTCGCCGATCGACACACCCGCTTGCGGCGACACCAGTGCGTCGAGATGTCCACCACCCCACGGTTTCGCCACCGCAAACGGTACCAATCTATAAATTGCCTCGCTAAACATACGCAATGCGTGCGCATTGCACACATATCGCATAAGTTTATTTTGCTTTCATGCCTGCCAATAAAATTCAAAAAGGATAAATGCCCTCGTACCTATACCGCTATTTCTTTTACGCCGTGCTGTTAGCGACGCCGTTCGTATTTTATTACAACAACCCGTTATTTTACTTCTTTAACTGCACGCGCGCGACGCATGCTTTCGATACTTGGTTTCTTCTGTTGACATCGCTCGCCGACGGTCTTTGGGTCGTCATGATCGCGGCCTTCGCACAGAGTTTGCAGCCGCGGAATTTTGGCGTCTTCTTACTGGCGCTCGTCATCGGCAATATTTTTCTGCAAAGTTTCAAATATTTTTTCGACGCGCCGCGCCCGGTGATGGTCTTCGGCGAAAATGCAATGTGCTTTCTCGGGCAAAAACTCACCGCCCGCAGTTTTCCCTCGGGGCACTCTTTTGGTGCCATTATACTTTTTCTTTACCTGCGCCCCCGCAAATCGTTAGCCGCCGCCGTACTCGTGCTTACGTTGGCCATTCTCGCTGCGCTTTCGCGCATCTATGTCGGCGCACATTTTCCGCGCGATGTAATTGCGGGGGGAGTGATCGCGGTACTGGCTTATCGCCTTGCCGAGGCGTTGGCACCCAGGCTGCATCTCTGGAAACTTTCAGAGAGTGTGCGCAGTTTCGCTCTGTTCATACTGGGTTTAGGGTCGACGCTCGTCTATATCTTCGCCTACCACGAAAAAACGCGCGAACTGGAGTATATCCTCACGCCTGCGGCTTACGTGATCGCCGTTTATTGGTGCTTGAACTTTTTTATTACACTGCGCCGCAAACGTCTCATCGAGCGTTGGCTGCGAACTCCCGTCGAATCTGCACAATAAGCGAAACCACGTTACACGACCACTCGGTCGCTACACGACCACTCGGTCGCTACACGACCACTCGGTCGCTACACGACCACTCGGTGATAACGTAGAATTAAATTCTTAATCGCTTCAGAAAGCAACACCGGCGCTTGGTCGAACGTCTCTTCGTGAATCCACAGCCAATCTTTGAAGAGGTGCTCGGCAATTGAGCGCGTGCCGGTCTGCACCGCAAGGCAGTGGATATTTTGGTGTTCGTAATCGGCAGCGAGCGCTTTCAAACTTTGGTTCGTCGGATTCAAAATTTCTTTTTTCAGCTCGGCGCGCGCGCGGTGCCCGCGAAAATCGGACACCATCACAATAAACTTCGTCGTCGCTTCGGGCGAAAACTGCTCGGCAGCGTAGCGCAACACTTGCGACTCTTCAATCGTGTCCCCGTTCCAGTTGTCGGTCATATTCTCGAACAGTGCAGTTTTCTCACTCTGTTCGGGAGCCTCTTCTTCGGTCGTGATATAGCGATTGATATCGATCGAATGCTTCATATTTTCGAAATCCGAATAGCCGAAGACTTTTGTCGGAATTTTACGCCCCCATAAAATCTCGACTGCCGACTGCACCGCAATAATTGCCGACACCGCCGCTTTGAAATTGAACATACGGCGCCCTTTTGCGAGTATAAATATAAATTCGACGCCTTTGAGTTTATTTTCCGAGTGCAAAATGCGCGTGCGATCGAAAATACGGTCGTTGCCCGCATGCGCTTGGTACGTGATATAGCGCCGCGCATCGACGCGATGCCCTTGCGCCATGAGCCGACGCTCGATCTCGGGTTCGGCATCGAGCGCATTTTCTAAATCCATCTGCAATTCAGAAAGCATCTTGCCGAACACGTCGTAAAAATCGGCGAGCGAATAACCCATGTGGTAGTCCCACTTGGGTCTATATTTTTGTAAGAACGCTTGAAAAAGTTCGTCGGTGCGGTAGCCCCACGCGCCGCCGCCGCCCGCCGGTTCGCCCTGTCCGCCGTTGCCCTGCGTGTCCGAACCGTACCACGCATCGGGGCCTTCTTTTGTGTTGCCGCCGGTCTCGGGCGTATCGATGCGCAAGCCTTTCTTGAGTTCTTTGCCGTTGAGGCGTTTCTCGGCTTTGCCGGTATTCGCCTCGCGAAAATGTTTCGCTTTATCCCAATCGGGGGGAGTAATTTTTTTATCGCGTTTCTTGCCGTCGGTCAGGATTTTTTTTTTACTTTCGGTAAGGCTCGAAAAAATATCGTCCCACGGCAGATCGGCAAAGATGCGCTCGAAGAGGCGTGTGACCACAAGCCGATCGTCGGCGCTCATCAGCATGCCCGCATAGTAAATCTCGACCGCGCGTTTCATGATCGTCTTCGCCTCTCCCTCGGGGAGAGACGAAGACGAATAACTCGCAACGTGAGAAATCAAGCGCAGCAAATGTTCTTCGCGATAGCGAATGACTTCGGCGAGATTGCCGCCGATTTTTTTTTCGCGCGCGGCCTCGTCAACCTTCGTGTGAAACAGGCTAAGCCTGCGCACAAAATCGGCCCGCATCGTCGAGGAATCGGCGCCGAATTCGGCGGCGAGCGCGAGCGCGGCAATTTCGGCGACGACCGGCTGCCCCTCGAGAACCGGCACGTGTATATTAAAAAAGCGATTTCTGAGCGCCCGCGAAATCGTTTGTTGGCTGCGACTCTTGCGTGTGCGCTTGATTGCAATAATGCGGCACTCGCCTTCTTTCTTTAAGATCGCCTCGCCTTCGGCTTCGGGGGGTAGCGCCAAGCGCCCCGCATGGTCGAGCAACATATTGAGCTTTTCGACAAGTTCTGAACCCGCCGCGTCGATGTTTTCGAGAACGATAATATCGCCACGGCGCAAGGCTGCGCTCAGCGGACCATCCACCCAGCGAACTGTATTCGCACCGGTCGGCCTTTCGCCATCCGTGGCTCGGCCGACCCCGCTACCTCCGTGTAGCACAGGCCTCAACGCCCCGATAATATCGCTCGTGTGCATGCCGCGCGAGAGAAATATTTCAGTAATCGGCCGTCCTCTTCTATGCGCCTCGATATGGCAAAGCTCTAAAATGCGCGCGGCATCGTCGCCTTCGAGCAACAGATTGTCGGCAGCGGTGAGCGAGGCGTCGATCTTTTCTAAGAGTGCGGCCCGCGCGAGCGTCACCGGAAAAAAAAGTCTCGTTGGCGACTTCACCGCCTCACCCCCCGGCCCCCTCTCCTTAAGGAGAGGGGGTTGGGGGGTAAGGCTGTTATAGATTTCAAAATCTCTTTTGAATTGCCCTAAATCATAGCCCAAAATCTCGGCGAGAATTTTAAGCGCCGCTGCGCGGTCTTCTTCGAGTCGAAACGCCTCGACGAAAAAAGCGAAGAGTAGATCGCGAAACTCCGGCATATTCGCATCGCTGATCGCCGCAACGAGCGCACGGTTCATAAACCGTTGCGCGGTACGCAAGTTGAAGTGATAATGTTCGAGGTCTTCTTTCGCCAGTTCGTTTTTCCAGATGGCGGCGTCGAGCGCGCGCTGCAATGTCACCACCGTGTCGGCGATGCCCGCGTACTCTTGCGGATAGAGACCGCGTAAAATTTCTTGCTCCTCATGCGAGGGATAATGGTCGAGATAGATCGTCGTAAAATGCCGCGAAATACTTTCGGGTAGATTCTTGCGTCCCTCGAAACCGCGCGCGGGGTTTTGCGTCGCGACAAACGAAAAACGCGGCGATGCGGTAAGTTCGCTACCGTCTTTTTCGAGAAGCGCGAGCCGCCGCCGATCGAACACGCTGATGAAACGCTTCAAAATTTCGGGCGACGCCAAATTCATTTCGTCGGCGACGAAAGTGTAACCCTTTTCGAGCGCCTCGGTCAGAGGGCCGTTATTCCAATGAAAGCCCGAAGGCAGCACGCGAAACGAACCCGACAGATCTTCGGGCAGCGTATCTTGGTTAAAACTAAAACGTACCGTCGGCAAATTTCTGATTTTGTTGATGTAATAGACGAGTGCGTTTTTGCCGACCCCAGCGTCGCCGACCAAAAGCAAATTCTGCCCTTCGAGTAATGGGTACAGAATCTTCTTTAAGTTCGCTGCGGTCGTTTCGGTAAGAATTAACTCTTGCTGAAAGACTAAAACTTTTTCGGTAGGCGATATATCCGCCGTCTCAAGCGGGATACCGGCAATTTCAGGCATGGTTCTCACCTAAAAGACAGGTCGCGCTGTAAATGAGGATACGCGAAAGTAATTCACCTCGTATGTACGTCTACGAACTTTACCCATGAAATCGACGTTGGCGTGGCTTGCGAGCATCCTAATGATTCTTGGGTTATCGGTCTTGCAGCTCACTGCGCAAGCGGGCAATATTCCGGTAACGCCCGACAACGAGGCACAAATCTTAAACTTGGGCGCGATCAATACGCCGTATAGCGAATACACACCGTACATTACAGCCGACGAGCAATATCTTTTCTTTCAGTCGAATCGCCCCGACGGTGTGAACCAAACCGGCGACTTCGATTTATGGTTTGCTGAAAACGAAGTTTCCGAGGGTGTTCCGAAATTTAGGCCGCCCGTCAACGTCGGGTTGCCAATTAATTCGGCGTACTTCGACGGGCACCCGTCGCTGCGCCGTTTGCCGAGCGGCGAGTACGAAATTTATTTCTGTTCGTACGCCGAAGAGGGCCGCCAAGGCCCGCAACTCACGAATATTTATTATTCGATATTAAAAAACAACAAGTGGACAATCCCCGTGCCGGTTGTCGAAATCAATACCGACTTTCACGACCGCATGCCGTCGATTTCGCAAGATGGCCGCTATTTATTTTTTAGCTCCGACAGACCCGGCGGCTTCGGGCGCGACGATATTTGGTTTTCTGAATATGACTTCGCCGCGAAGCGCTGGGGAAAACCCGTCAACGCCGGGCGCACGATCAATACCCCGGCGTCTGAAGTGACGCCCGCAATTCACTCGGATAATATCACGCTCTATTTTTCGACCGATCGCACGGGCGGCGTCGGCGGTTACGATATTTATGTGACGCAGCTCATCAATAATTTACCGGCGGCGAGCAGCGGCGACGGCGAGTCGATGTGGAAAAAACCGCAGAATTTGGGCACTCCCTACAATTCGCCGCTCGACGACGAATACCCAACCGTTATCCGCAGCGGAAAATATATGTATTTTGCCTCGAACCGCGAAGGCGGCCAGGGCAGCTTCGACATCTACCGCGCGAAGGTGCCCGATTTCGCGAAGCCCGAAGTTGTCGTTACCTTAAAGGGCCGCGTCAAAGAAAAATTTAGCGAAAAAGGTATCGAAGCGAATATTCGTATCGCCGACCTCGAGGGGGAGCGTAACTTTTCAACGCAGCAACCCGAAGGTCTTTATAGCGCCGACCTCGTGAATAAAAAACAATATAAGCTCACGGTCACCGCGCCCGGCTATCAAGCGATCGAATACATCGCCGACCTGCGCGATATTCATACGCCGATTACGATGCAAAAAGATTTCGAGATGGAGCGCATCATCGCGTTACCGAAAGAACTCAAGCTCAATATCGCTTTCGTCGACGAAAAGGGGCGTACGCTCAAGCCCTCGGCGACCTATCGACTGACACCCGACCTTTCTGACGATGTAATTCTACCG
>JAFEGD010000139.1 GCA_018240245.1 Spirochaetota bacterium
ACGACGAGTTTTGCACCCTTTGTCTCGGCGAGGATTGTCTGCTCTGCGAGTGGCTTTACCGAGTAAGCGTCTATGACCGTAATTTTTTTTCCCAGTTCTTTTTCGAGAAGGGCGGCGGCTTTCCACGCTTCGTAAACCATAACGCCGCAAGCGATAAAGACAATGCCATCGCCTTTCTGTAAGACATGCGCACCGCCGATGGCAAACGCATCGGTCGCCGAGTAAAGCGAAGGCACATTCGGGCGACCTAAACGCAGATATACAGGCCCGACGAAATTGACCGCCGCCTTAATCGCCGCCGCCGCTTGCGAGTAGTCGGCGGGCACGAGCACCGTGTTGCCGGGAATCACGCGCATGAGCGCAATGTCTTCGATAATCTGGTGGCTCGCGCCGTCTTCGCCCAATGTGATGCCCGCGTGTGTCGCGGCGACCTTGACGTTGAGATGCGGATAGCCGATAGAATTGCGGAAAATCTCCCAAGCGCGGCCGGCGGCGAACATCGCAAAACTCGACGCGACGGGAATAAGACCCGCAAGTGCAAGCCCCGCCGCTTGGCCGAGCAAATTTTGTTCGGCGACGCCAAAGTTAAAAAAGCGTTCGGGGTATTTTTCGCTGAATTTTTTGGTCTTCGTCGAGCCCGAAAGGTCTGCGTCGAGTACGACCATTTTTGCCTTTTCGGCGCCGATATCGAGTAACGCCGCGCCATAGCCGTCGCGGGTGGCTTTTTTTTCTAAATTTGTCGCTAAAATATCCGTAATAGGCACGCGCCTAAACCGGACTTTTTAACAGGCTGTCATTTAATAATCTCAGTATGCTTCAGCTGAGTTTCGAGTTGCCGGTCGAAGAGTTTATATTCGCCATAACCCGTCAAAATTGTATTGTCGTTTTCCGCTTTGATCGAAGTGACCGCACCAAATCCATTGCCGCGATTGGCGCGCACGTCGATCGTTTCCCACTGCAACGGCAATAGCTGAGCACGCGCCCAATTGCCTAAGCGAACGCGGCTCAAGCGCATATCGGTTACAGACATTGTTTTCAAATAGTGGTCGGCGGCGCGTTCGCCGTTAAAATTATTATTGTGTACTATTTCTGCACCGTAGAAATACTCGAAATAGTCGCCGCCAAACCACGGCTTCAAAAGCTCGTAAGCATGATCGACTTTGAGGCGCAACTCGTGTGTCAAGTAGGGCGAATTGGGTTCGTCGCTGGCGTATGAAACGCTGAGCTGCGTCGCAATGCGTCCGTCGGGGGATTCTAAGCGAAAGCCGCCGCCGCTATATTGGGGCGCAAAATAAAAATTACCGCGTAGCGGCGTCGCTGGCCCCCACGAAAAATTTTTCACTTCGATCGGCATCGAGAAATCGAGATATTGAACGAAGCGCACAAACCATTCGCGACGCTTCAAGTGCGACGGAAGCCATGAGTACTGCATGCCATCCTTCACTTCTTCCCAATAGTCGTCTAACCAGAAATTGACATAGGGTAAGGCCTCGCTCCACTCGATATTCTCGCACACAATCGGAGCGTTCACGCGCCCCTGTAGAGCGAATATCAGATGTTCGCGCGTTGCGCTACTCTCGCGAATATACGAATTGGTGCGCGGCTTGAAGTTCACGGGATAGAGGCTGACGACGCCGTCGGCCTTAGCAGCGAGAGAAGAAGTACCGCGCCGCAATTGTAGGTTGCCCGTCAGTTTATCGTTATTCAGCGACAGTTCTGCAAGCGGAATCTGCAACGGCGGTATAGTCGTATCGTCGCCTAAACTGAAGAGGCCGTCGGCAACTTGAAAATTCAGTTCTGCTTTCTTATAGCGGTTGCCGACCCTCTCGGCGAGATGGAAAGTCAAATCGTTAAGCCCGGTGAGCCGCTTGCCGCCAGGTAGGTAGAGCAAGCGCTTACCGAAGCGATTTGGCTTTACGCGAAATATATATTTTTCGGGGAGCGCATCGGGGCGCAAATCTTGAAACTCTGCGTCGATTTCATAATTTTCGAGCGATGCCTTCGCCGAACCCGTGGCGCTTGTGCCCTGCATTGTGATCGTTGTCGAAACGCCGAACGTATCGGCTCGGTACCACTCTTTCTTTTTTTTACTAATTGAAAAATCGTGTGCGTTTACCGCCAAACGAAAAATCGATTGCGGCTCGCGCATCGTCGTCGATTTGCCGCGCAGTTGTCGCTCCACATCGACAAGGCGCCGATCGAAAGCGACTTCGCCGGAGACGGTTCCCGAGGCAATATGCAAATCTTTTTGAAAATTATTCAAAATTCGCGTGTTTAATTTTACAGGCTTAAAATACCAATAGCCTTGCAGGTCTTCGCAGGCAAGAGTTTCGCAGGGCTTGAATTTCCCAAAAAAATCGCCGCTGCCGATTGTCGAACTTTCGTAGCGCACCATTGTTTGCACTTCTTTGCCGAGATGCTTAATCGTAAAATATAAATTTTGAATCGGAGTCACCTCCTTAAAATAACTATTATCTTTGACGTTCAACGCAAATTCGCAGCCATTGCATTCGACGTGATACGCTAAATTTTCTTGTAATAGTTTACGCGCTTGTGCAATCACTTGGCTGTCGGCGCTATCCGCCGTTATCCAGTAGGCCAGTTTACCGCCTTCGACGACGATGCGCGTTTCGGCAAGAAAATTCGCAGCATTGGGGTGCACCCATCCCAAGGGTACATGCAGATAGACCGAGGGCGCTTCGAGCAAGTAACGACCGCGCGAGAAATCGCGATCGAACGAAACTCTGAGACCGATAATGCGAATTCCGCGGAAAAGACTGACGTCGACGCCTTGGTACGAAATAGCCAGACCGCTCGCGTCGATATATTTTTCAAGTTGTTGCTGAAATGCGCGCGGATTAAAAAATAATATAGGTAGTGCATCGGCAATCAACCAAAGCGCAATGAAAGCGGCTGCCCAAATAGGGTACCGCAACGGTAGACTGCGCACCCATTCGAATAGCGGCGAGCGGGCGCGAGCGGCGTTAGATAGCGTTCGCTTTTTCGTCCAATTCATGCAAGAACTTATACGTGTATATGCCTGCGTTATGCGAATCGCTAAAGATAAAATTCACCGCATAGTTGCCGACCCAATCGAATGTTTTGACTTCAACCATCGGCGGCACTCCCTTGGGGCCGCGAATAACGTTGGGGTCGGGGTTATGCGTTTCACGGCACTTCGCACACGGACAGCGCATGCGTAAATTAAACGAGCTATGCGTGGTTTGGCTGCCGTCGCTCCATTGGATAGCGACAACATTACCCGCTAGCGATTTGTTAGGTCGGCGGATTTCAATACTTTCTGGTGTTAGGGGCATAATATAAGGGTAGCAACTGTATTATTTTTGCGGCGTCAATCGTGTTTAATTTTTGAAAATGGCTTGACCGGCGTTTACAAAATCTTGCACCGAGGCATGCATTCGAATCTCAGCGCTCTCGGCGCCGACCAAGCCTATTTTCTCGAAGATCTCTATAACAAATATCAGTCAGACCCGCAGTCGATGACATCCGATTGGCGCGAGTTCTTTCAAACCTTAGATGCAGGTAGTCCGTCGCCAGCTATACCGCCGCTAAACGGCGTCGCTAAGCTACCCAATGCTGGCTCGCGTTTCTCGCTCCTTAAAGAGATGGGAGTGCAAAACTTATTGAACAGCTATCGCAGCCACGGTCATCTGGCGGCAGACCTCGATCCGTTGGGTGTCGCGAAACAAATTCGCACGGCGATCGAAGATCGCTTGAGCAATCTCAATTCAAACGACATGAATAACGAATTCGATACCGAAGTCCCCGGTCTCGGTGTTGCCAAAATAAAAGACGTTATCCAATGGTTCGAGAAAACGTACTGTTCGACGATTGGCGTTGAAGTCTATTACCTGCGCAATATGCAAGAGCGTACGTGGCTCCAATACAAAATGGAAATGCACGCCAACAGCGCGCCGCTAAAACGCGCGCGGCAATTACGGATTTATGAAAAGCTCTATCAAGCCGATTACTTTGAAAAATTTCTCGGTAAAAAATTTGTCGGCAAAAAACGATTTTCGCTCGAAGGCGGCGATGCGCTGATTTCGATGCTCGACGCCGCCGTTGAAATAGCGGGCGAGTCTAACATGAATGGGATAGTTATCGGTATGGCGCACCGTGGCCGGCTGAACGTGCTCGAAAATATTATGGAAAAACCTACAGAATTTATTTTCGCCGAGTTCAAAGAAAAGGCCGACATCAACACGTACGATAACGCCGATGTAAAATACCATCTCGGTTATTCGTCCGAGCGGCTTACCGGTAGCGGTAAGCGCGTGCATTTAACTCTGATGTTCAATCCGAGCCATCTCGAAGCGGTAAACCCCGTATGCATGGGGTTGGTGCGGGCGCGGCAAACTCTAAACAACGATACGAAGCGCGAAAAATATGCCGGTATTCTCATTCACGGCGATGCCGCGTTTATGGGGCAGGGGGTTGTTCCCGAGACGCTAAACCTGATGAACGTCGAAGGTTATAAAACCGGCGGCACGTTGCATATTGTCATCAACAACCAAATCGGTTTTACGACAATGCCAGAAGAATCGCGTTCGACAAGATACGCAACCGATTTAGCCAAAGGTTTTCAAGTGCCGATCTTTCACGTCAACGGCGACGATCCCGAAGCGTGCGATCGCGTGCTTGCGCTTGCGATGGAATACAAACAGCGTTACCAGAAAGATGTCGTCATCGATTTAATCTGCTATCGTCGTCACGGACATAACGAGACCGACGAGCCGAGTTTCACGCAGCCGACGATGTACGATATTATCAAACAGCATCCGACGCCGGTTGAAATCTACGAGAAACGCCTTATCGAAGCGGGTATAAGCGCGCAAGAACTTGAAGCGATCCGAAAAAAGGTCAACGAAGATTTAGAGCATAGTTATGCCGAGACCGAAGAAAAAAATGTCACGATCAATGTCGATAGCATGAAAGGGCTATGGGCGAATTTTTCGCGCAGCGGTTGCGAAGAATTGGCGACGAACGCAACGAGCGACGAGGTCGCGCGCATTGCGCAAGGCATTACAACGGCGCCCGCCGGCTTCAACGTCCATCGCAAAATTCAGAATATTTTAGACCATCGCAAAGAAATGGCTGCCGGAAAAATGCCACTCGACTGGGGTATGGGCGAGGCGCTCGCATTCGGCGTTATTTTAAATCGGGGGATTAATATCCGTCTTAGTGGGCAAGACGTCGAACGCGGAACCTTTGCGCACCGCAACTCTGTCTTGAACGATACGGCGACGGCGGCAAAATATACGCCGCTCAATCACATTCGCGAAGGGCAAGCGACGATTGAAATTTTGAACTCGCCCCTATCCGAGTATTCGGTGTTGGGTTTTGAATACGGCTACTCGTTATCTTCGCCCGCAAGCCTCACCATTTGGGAAGCGCAGTTCGGCGATTTTGCGAACGGCGCGCAAATTATCATCGACCAATTTCTATCGAGCGGCGAGGTCAAATGGAACCGCATGACCGGGTTAACGCTACTATTGCCGCACGGTTATGAGGGGCAAGGCCCCGAGCACTCGAGTGCGCGGCTCGAACGCTTCTTACAACTTTGCGCAAAAGATAATATGACCGTTTGCAATCTGACGACACCGGCGCAGATTTACCACGTGCTTGTGCGCCAAGCGCTTTGCAAAAAGAAAAAGCCGCTCGTCGTTATGACTCCTAAAAGCCTTTTGCGTCACCCCGAAGCGATTAGCGCTCTATCGGACATCACCGATGGCGCTTTTCAAGCGGTGATTGACGATAAGACGGCGGCGAAAGATAAAATCACTCGTGTGTTGCTTTGCGCGGGCAAAGTATATTACGATTTAGCGAAAGAGCGCTCTGCGCGCAAAATCGAACACATTGCGCTCGTGCGCGTCGAGCAAATCTATCCTTTTCAATACGAAAAAGTCGGCGGTATTCTTGAAAGTTATCCAAATTTGAAAGAACTCTATTGGGTGCAAGAAGAGCCCAAGAACATGGGCGCGTGGTTTTATATCAAAGACCGTTTCGACGAGCGGCTTGCGCAGGGTCGTTTTCAAAATACAATCCAAGTTGTCGCGCGCAAGACGAGCCCTAGCCCGGCGGCTGGGCTCATGAAAGTTCACGAGCGCGAGCAGGCAGAACTGATGGAACGGGCATTGGGTGCAAAGCTTAAATGAATTCTAACTCCACAAAATTTTTTATACGGCGGTAATAGCAACTCGGGCGTGTATTGCCGTTTGCGTCGCGCGTGTGGCAGACGCCGTGCTGGGTCGGCTTAACTAAAAAGAGCAGGCTATTCTGTTCGCAGTTGACGAATGCTTCGACGAGCGTTAACGTGTCGCCGCTCGTCGCGCCTTTGCGCCAAATTTCGCCGCGCGATGTCGACCAAAATACCGCACGCTTTTCTTCTAAGCTCAAGCGTAACGCTTCGGCGTTGGCGTACGCAACAATGAGCACGTCGCGCGAGTCGAAATCTTGAACAACGACGGGCACAACCGGTTCTCCCGCTTTGGCGACGCTCTGTAATTTTGCGAAATCGAGCATGAGTTTCTGCGATTCTTCAAGTTCGTTGGACATGCTCCAAGGCGAATACGCCGATTGGAGTGTATAGTTAAAGTGGCTGGGCGGGAGATCGCTGGCGGGAGCTCCCGCCCAGCCACTAAAGCGAAAGTTCTTAATCACTTTACGCGCCGACGCATGCGTCGCAAGTTTCATCGCATGAAATCTCCCTTAGACGGCTCGCCGCTCACGCGCGTGCGTGAATTTATTTTTACAGATACTGCCGGCGGCTATCTTATCACTAACCCGCGCGCGATTAAACAGCAATTCGCCATAGTCGATCAAAGCGTATCGACGCGCGAAATCAAACTCGGCAATTTGGGACTTTTTCCCCTCGCCGACGCTTCGCTCGCGCTACTCGATAAGACGCTACAGTACGAAAATAAAAATTTATCGATCGAGCCGTTGCTGCAAAAAAGCCAGATTCCCATCTATGCGTCGGCAGATCGCGATATTGTCTATATCCCCCCCGAGGGCTCTGCAATTTGCCGTTACTTTCACGAGCTGTGGGCAAACGCAGACGACGACACTACCGATGTCGACGCGGTGTTTTCTGGTTTTGCGACTCTCGCCTCGTATGCCGGCATCTGAAAATGCAGAGTGTGCTTTTTGTTTGCCTCGGCAATATTTGCCGTTCGCCATTAGCGCAAGGTATTTTTGAAAAACATATTCGCGCCGCTGGTCGCGATGCCGCGTACGACGCCGATTCGGCAGGCACCTCGGGTTGGCACGCGGGCGAGAAACCGCATAGCGGCTCGATTGCGGTCGCGCAAAAATACGGCGTTTCGATCGAGAAGCAGCGCAGTCGGCCCGTACACGCCAAAGACGGCGAAATCTTCGATTATATTCTCGCGATGGATAGCGCTAACCGCGCTGCGCTCTTGGGCGAATTTCATTTCCCGCAAGAAAAAATATTCCTGATGCGCGATTTTGCTGTGGACGGAAAAAAAGGTCTGTCGGTTCCCGACCCGTGGGGGCATGGCAGCGACGCCTTCGAAGAAGTCTACCGCATACTCGATGCGGCCATTCTTGGTTTCGTTGCCTATTTGCAGCAAAAACGATAGCCAAATATCCTTGGCGCGCTGATGCGTAACCGCGATAAATCCGCATGCGTTTTATTGTATTGCGACACCAAGAAGAAGAAGGTTTGGGCACAATCGCCGAATGGCTCGAAAAAAACGGCCACGCGCATTTTTACGTCAACCTGCACGCGCGCCAACGCCCGCCGGCCAATGCGCTCATGGCATACGACGGCATGATTGCGATGGGCGGCCCGATGTCGGTGAACGACGATTCGTGGATTATGAACACCTCGCTCGCGCTCGTGCGCGATTTTGTCGAAGGGCTGCGGCCGACGCTCGGCGTGTGTTTGGGCGCACAGGCGATCAGCAAGGTTGCGGGGGGATTAATAACGGCGGGTGAATTTGAACTCGGGTTTGATGTTGTCGCACCTGTGCGTGAGCATGATTTTTTTCGAAGCGGTAAACTCGACACCAATGCGTGGGATGTCTTTCAGTGGCATGGCGAAACTTTCACGCTACCCACCGGGGCTGCGCCGTTATTTTCAGGCGCGCGTGTGGCGCAGCAAGGTTTCACTTACAAGAATGCGCTTGCACTGCAATTTCATAGCGAGCTTTCGTTCGAGTGGTATACGATGTGGTACGAAAGCCTACGCCACAAGTTTGAAAACATGGAGCGCTTAGTCGCTCCGACGCCTGCAATGCCGTTCGCCGCGCTCAAGAAAAATTTGTTCGCACTGCTCGATGTGTGGCAGAGCCGGTGGTGATTAAGCGATTCTTGTTGCCGGGTTGAACACTTTGCGTTAGCTTGCCTATTCTGAAGAGTTGAGTGTCGAGCTACCCACGGGCAAACTTTCGCTGCGGTTGGGAGAGATCGAGTAGGGTATTACTCTTCTAGGAAACTTATAAAGAAAGCCGCCGGTTTGCCGTAGATTTTCGCCAGTTGCGCGAGTTCGACGACATCGAGTCTTTTTTCGAGAGTTTCGATTTTCGAAAGATAGGTGTGGTCGGGCCAACCGACTTGCTGCGCCACGACGGTTTGCGATAATTTGAGTTCTTTGCGAACCTTTATCAATTCGTGAATCATCGCGCGGTATGTGTCGCGAAATATCGTCTTGGTTCGCGCACGAACATTTTGCGTTTTATTCTCTTGACGCATTGTGCGATTTAAGCACGGATTCCAAAATGAGCGAAATTCGCACAATTTGTGATTTGTTGAGAACTCGGAAAAGCGGTTATAGTCGACTTGGTATGGTTGGTGTTGTTGCGATATTACTCTTACAAGCTTGTACGGGCAATATCAAAGCGGATAATATGTACCTTAAAGACATAACCGCGTCGCCGAGTTTGGCGCAACTCAAAGCGACATTATGCCAGCCGATTCAAGTGCAGAAATTAAATTGTAATGAGACGAACGAGGGCGTGGACTTCTCCGGTAAAATGACAAGCGGTATTTTACTCGCCGATGTGTCCGGCAATATTCGCACCACCGAAGAAATTCCGGGTTACTATGCTCTGGCGACGACATTCAACCATTCGAATTCCGCAGGGACGATTGGCGCGCAAGAAACGTTGTGGGAAGAAATTCAGCAGCGCATTCGGGCATCGTACGCAGTAATTAACGCAGAAGGCTACAATTCGAATAAGACCGTTTACTTAGCGGAAAAGCAGCGCCAAGACGAAGAGCAGGCGGCGAAAGAAGCCGAAGAAAAAGCCGAACAAGAAAAGCTTGCTGCGGCGGCAAAGGCAGAAGAAGAAGCGAGAGCTGCCGAGCTTCAGGCGGCCATCGACGCGAAACCGATTGGGCGCTATAAAAAGAGTTGGGTTCAATCGCGGCGCGATTTCAAACATTTGAAGGCGAACAATCGGTATCGTTTTGACGACGGTCAACTCGCTTTTATAGCGTCGCAATGCGGCGATTTAGACTGTGATTTAGAACTCAAACCGAACGGGTATTTTTTCAAGAAGAAAGGCGACGAATTGGGTAACCCGCTCAAATACAAAATAAAAGGCCGTACGCTTTTGATACAAGACGCCGAAACCGGTGAGTTCAAGCCCTATGGAAATTTTAACGGCAACCGTAGTCAACTCACCATCATCGAAAAAGATAGAATCCTCGAAAGGTATTGAAAGTTAAGGAGATAAAATGAAACTAAAAATAAATGCAGAAATCGTGATTACGGGCATCATGTTCATCGCCTTTTTTCTGCCGTGGGTTGATTTCGGCTTGGGCAGTATTTCCGGCTATACGTTTGGAGTCCATGGCAAGGAGCTCAGGCAGAGTTACAGCTTCTTGATATTTTTTATCCCGCTATTAATCATTCTCATTTATATCTTGAATGCTCTGGGGCGTTCGACGCGCAATTATTCATTGGCAATCGGCATTGGCACTGTTGGCTTATTTATATTCTATGCCATAAAATTCGGCAAGGATTTTTTCGCAATAATGGCCGGTGGTTTGGTTTTGAGCATGTTGTGTGCCATCGCGTTGATTGTATTTGCAGGTATTCTGCCGCAGATAGAAAAAAACAAAGCCGAGGCAGCATCCGGCGGCTCGAGCACCCCTGCCGCAGCGCTCAAGTCGGCGTTCGCTAGTTTGCGTCGCGTGTTTACCACGCACAAAAAACCGATTCTCGTCGGCGTAACGAGTATCGTGCTGCTCGTCGGTATTTATTTCGGCGGGCGGGCAATCTACCGAGCCACGCGGCATGAGAAAATTGTCAAAGCCGGTGGCGATGTGCTCACGATGCGCCAAACACCCGACGTACGCGGAAAATTTATTTACAGCATTCCCGACCGCACGGTGGTGAAAGTTTTAGAAGAAACCGGCGATGAAATTTCTCTGGGCGGGGCGAAGGGCAAGTGGACGCGCGTTGTAACGGGCGGTCACGAAGGTTGGGTGTTCGGCGGCTTTTTGGCCGACACGAACGATTCACAAGCTGTGAAACCTGCGATGGATGCATCACGGATTGATTTATAATCTTGTGCGTTAAGGAATAAAATCATGTTCAAGTATTTTATCGTTGCGCTGGGGATTTTATCTACAGCAGGTATGTCTGAAATCGCAGCGTATTCTTCAGCAGGTACGTGGGTAGAGGATGGGGAAACATTTGCAAACTTTCCGGTTGCGTTGAGCTTTGTAAACTCGAAACAGTATACGCTCGAAGTGATGCAGGGTGGTGGATATAGCCTGAATATTTCTGGCGACTATATGCAAACCGACGATGGAATTCAAATAGTTTCTCTAAGTATAGTTGATGTGAATAATGCAGAAGAGCAGGCGGCAAAGCTGAAAGCTCTTTTAGAGGGCAATGTTTGTAAAGAATCGCAAGAGCTACAGCATGTCAAATACTCCAAAGCCTTGGTATGCGAGCGCAACGGGGAACGAATGGTTCTTTGGGCTAAGGACATTGCCGCGCCGGTTGATATAAAGATGGTATGGCAGGGCGTTCCAGTTGTGACCACCGGCGTAAGCGATGGTCTTACCACCGATTGCGTACGCCTGCGCGAAAGTCCGAGTCTTCGCAGTAAATCGATACCATTTATCGCCTTTTTTGAGGGACCGACAGTGGCGTGCATCCCCAAAGACACAAAAATTATCGTCTACGCGCGCACGCCGACGAAGCAGAAAGTGCAGGGGCGCACGAACTATTGGTATTTGATCGATGCGGGTACGAATAGATACCAGTGGGTGTTCGGCGAGTTCGTGAAGATATTGAAATAGGTTGTTGATGCCGTCACTCATGCGATAAATCGAAGTATCGTTGTGTATCCCAGTTGGATTTAGACGATAGCGTCCTCTCTACTGTGTCTGACGGCGTAACGTCAGTTTAAGAACGCCCTCCTCAGTTGTGCCCA
>JAFEGD010000013.1 GCA_018240245.1 Spirochaetota bacterium
ACGATAACGCTGTTGTTACCCCCGGCATAGCTGGCCGTTGCGCTCTGCGGTGTATAAGTGAAAGGGCTTGAGCCATATTGATAGCCGACGGCATAGACGTTACCCGCGCTGTCTGTTGCCACAGCATTAAATTGCGATAGATTCGTTGTGCCGCTCGTTGAAGCCGCCCACGTCGCGATGCCGCCACTATACTTGACAATAACGCTATTGCTGGCGCTAGAACTCCCCGTCGCGCTTTGGCCACTATAAGTGTAAATACCCGAATCGGTTTGGTAGCCGACGGCATAGGCGTTACCCGCGCTATCGGTCGTCACACCGAGAAAATCAGATACGTTAGCACCAGCGCTCGTCGATGCCGCCCATGTTGCAGCGCCGGTGCTCGTATTATACTTCACGATGACGGCATTGCCGCCAGCATAAGCTCCCGTTGGGCTTTGCCCGCTATACGTGAAGCCCGAGCCCGATTGGCTGCCAACGGCGTAGACATTACCCGCATTGTCCGTTGCCACGCCATTAAATAAAGAATTGCCTGCGGCGCCAGCGCTTGTCGATGCAGCCCACACACCATTGCCATTACTGTCAAACTTTACAATAAGGCTGTTCGTGCCGCTACCATAGCCCCCCGCCACAGTTTGAGGAGCATAAATAAAATTGGTGCTCCCGGTTTGGTAGCCGACAGCATAGACGTTGCCTGCGTTGTCGGTAGCGACGGCAGCAAATACAGATACATTAGCCGTCGAACAAGTGGGTGTTACTGCCCACAAAGGGGTTCCACCACTACTAAATTTTACAATCACGCTATTATTACCGGCATTATAGCAACCGCTGGTCGTGGGGAGACTACCATAGACGACGGGGTTTGCCCCACCCTGAGTACCGACGGCATAGACGTTACCGGCGTTATCGGTGGCGACGGCATTAAAAGCGGAAACATTAGATGCAACGCTCGTCGAAACTGCCCACATGGCATGGTTAATGCCGAACGGCGATCTACCATTTTTCGCTTGATCTTCCCAGAACTTCCCCCACGAATGGCAGGCACTTTGCAATAAGCAGCATGCGTAAAAAAAAATCGCACACAAGGCTCGTGTTGGGCGCATGGCCGCACCCACGCGGCCTATCTATAGTGTAAATAATCTTATTGGACGCAATAGTCGCTAGCTATGTTTTTCCATAGCTAGCGACTATTGCGTGTTTTATGGGTTGCAACGTACCCCCGGTTTGGTTACGAAATCGCGTGACCGGCTGCACCTGACTTTAAGAACGTCGCGCTATGCCAGCAACGTCGGTACCCGCTTCGCTTTGGCCAGCGCTTATACAGTTGGCCTTTGGCGCGGGCTTTGCGGCGCTCATTCTCATTCTCGCGCACAAGATCAAACCCAACGTCGCGAAGCCCGCAGACGAGAATCCCGATACCTTCGAGTGCGGCATTCCGTATGCCGACGATGCGCGTGGGCTTTTCAGCGTACGCTTTTATTTAATTGCCGTCATTTTCATCGTGTTCGATATTGAAGCGATTTTTTTGATCCCGTGGTCGGTTTCGTTTCGCCTCTTTGATAGCGTCGGGTTCGGGGCGGTGATGCTTGCCGAGCTTTCGATCTTTTTAGTCGTGCTTTTTATCGGTTACTATTATATTCTACGTAAGGGAGCCTTAAATTGGGAAGATCCGAGTTAGCCGAAACAATACCAAACCGTTTTACCGAAAAGGCGAAAGCTGGCCCTGAAAAAGGCCAATTCGACAAGAGCTTTATCGTCGCTGCGGTTGAAGACTTTGTCCACTGGGGACAATCCTACTCGTTGTGGCCGTTTCCGTTTGCGACCGCTTGCTGCGGCATCGAATACATGGCGACCGCCGCCTCTGATTTTGACATCGCGCGTTTTGGCGCCGAACGCCCGTCGTTCTCGCCGCGCCAGGCCGATATGATATTGGTTTTGGGTACGATTACTTACAAGATGGCGCCGGTCTTGCGCAACATTTACGAGCAGCTTGCCGACCCGCGCTATGTCGTTTCGGTCGGGGCGTGTGCATCGTCGGGCGGTATGTTTCATACGTACGGTGTGCTGCAAGGCATCGACCGCATTGTACCTGTCGATGTCTACGTACCCGGATGCCCCCCTCGGCCCGAAGCAATTCTCGAATCGATAATCCAGTTGCAAAAAAAACTGCGGTCGCAAACGATCGAAGAGCGCCGCGAAGAAATTCGTAAAAAATTGAAGTTAATCGAAGAAAAAAATCGTCCTATAGTGGTAGAATAAGGCTTATAAGGGGCGTTGACTATGGCAGCAACATACTACGATATTCAAGACAGCCGGCGCATTTTTGGTAGCGAGGTGGAGCTCATGAAGTTCCTAAAATCGCTCTTGATTAAAGACTACAAAATTTATGAAATGCAAAACGAGCAGGGCTCGCTTGTACCTTACCATGCGCACGCTTTCGCCGAAACGATTCTGGTGCTCGACGGCACGATGCGCATGATTATCGAAGAAGACATCGTCGATATTCACCCCGGGCAGATTGTGACGATTCGCCCGTTTGCGATTCATCTCGCGGCTTTTCCGAATCCGGGGGGTGCGCGCTTTTATTTGCTCTATGGCGAGCGCGGCAAAGAAAGCCCGATTTTGGGTGCGGCTTCAGAGCCCTAGCATTTTTACTTCTTTGTTAGTTGCGCGGTTCGGTTTTTCGAGCGCACCGCCCGCTTGAATTTTAAGATTCGCGAGCATTTGCTCGGCGTCGCTATCGGTACCGCGCAAACGAATAATTTCTTCGAGAAGTTTACGCGCGTCGTAAAATTTGCGCTCGCGTAGAGTTACTTCGACGAGCGGCCAAATATAACGCGGCTCGTCGCCAAATAGATAGAAAAGAAACTCTGCGTACTCGCGCGCCGCCCTACGATCTTTGAGCGCCGTCGCAATACGATAGACCGATAAATAGTGCTGCTCTTTGTCGGGGCGCGCGAGCTGTTGCGCTTTGGCGCAGGGCAGCGCGGCTTTCAATCTTTTTTGCCGTTCTAAAAGCAAGCACGCCTCGACACTCTGCTGCGCTTTTGCGGGTTCGAGCTGTTCTAATATCGCTTTCGCGCGCGCGCGATTACCCAAGCGCCCGAGCGTTGCCGCGAATTTGGCATGCGTTGCAATATCGCTCTTATCCGCCGCAAAGTAGCGTTCGAAGTAAGGCAACGCTTCTTCATAGCGATGCGCGCGCTCGTAATAAAGCGCGAGGTATGCGGCGACCTTTTTATTTTCATAACCGTGCGCGAGTGCGCGTTCGAACATGTTGACGGCCTCTTCGTGGCGGCCCAGCGTGGCTAATGACTCTGCCGACAGAATTTCTGCTTCGCGTTTAAGAGTGAATGTGCGCGCATTGCGACCTGCGCTCATGTCGAGAACGACACGAAACGCATCGAGCGCGTTCAGATAGCGGCGGCGCTCGAAGTGTTCTTTGCCGCGTTCAAGAAAGTCTTCGACGGTTGTCGCTTGTGCGTGAATAATTTGTGCGACAAGTAGGATTAAAAAAGTAATAAAAAATATTTTTTGAAAGCGAAAATATTTCCCGTTCGGGGACATGCATTTGAGCTGCGAACAATCCGCCTTAGAATCTGACGCCGAACATTATTTGTAAGCCGAGAGCGCTCGTGCGTTCTGAAGCGGGTGTCGCTTCGTAAAAAATACGTTCGCGCAATACGTAGCGATTGCGAAACATCTGCGAGGCGAACAGGGTCACGATGAAAGAAGCGTTGCGAAACGACGAAAAAGCGTTACCCGTCGTAGCGCCGGTGGCGTCGAAACCAAAATAACCTTGGCCGTTACCGAAGCCCGTGGTATTCGTATTGCCGACGTTTTGAAAATAGAGACGTTCGGTGAACATGAAGCCCCACGTCGTGCCGATTTTATCGAACTCGCGCTGCAATTTGCCAAACTCCATACCGAGCGAAAGATCGTAGACGCCGAAGTAGTGACCGATGGTGCCAGAGGTAGCCGTATTGTATTCGGTAAGATACACTTCGTCGATGGTCGCTTTGACGATCAGATCGGTGAAGGGGCCCTTGCTGATCGGTTGATCTTCGTCGACCACGGTGCCGATTCTGAGGCGCAAATTGCGACGATATTCGAGATCGATCTTCGCGACATCGAATGCGCTGCTTAAGGGCGAGGTGGTCGAATCGCGAAATAGATAGCGCGGATAGATGCGTAGCATGAAGAATGTGAGTTCGTCGCGCGCGCCGAAAAACAAACCGAACTTCGTATCGGAGAGCGAAGTGTAATCGGTGTTTTGAATATACGACGTCGTTGCGCCCGGTACGACGTTATTCGTCGTATTGAGCTGCGAAAATAAAATTCCCGCGCCGACGAAGAAGTACTTAAAATTGTACTGCATCTCCATCGTTTCTTGACCGGCAAAAAAATTCGGGTTCAAGATTCCGAAGAAGGGCGTACCGCCGTAGAGTCTGAACGTCAATTCGCGCAGCGGGTTAAACTCGGCGTATGCGCCCGTGAGCGAATGCGTCGCGCCCTGCGGTTCGTAGTAATTGAAAGCGGTCGCTTGCTTGTCGATCGAAGCGACGGCAGTGCTATAGATGCCGACTTCGCCGATAATGTCGGGGCGCGCTTCGCAATTGGGGTTATTCGCCGCGTCGCCCGTGAGATCGCTGCGTGCGTCGAACATTTTTTGTTCGGAAAGCTTCGCGTACGCATCGGGCAGCCATTTCGGCACGCTAAGTTCGCGCGAGTCGAGCTTTAGCGCCGTCTCGCCAGAAAACACAGCGTCTTTATAAATCCCCATTATGTATTGCAGGTGCCCTAAGCGCGCCCATGAGATTGTCTGTTGCGGATTGCGCGCGACGGCCTTTTGATAATTTTCGAGAGCTTTATTCTTGTCGCCCGCTAATTCGTACGTATACGCGACGTTGTGATATGACCGCGCCGAGCGCGTATCGTCGAGCGTAATCGCGCGCTGAAATTTATCGGCAGCGTCGCTAAAGCGCGCTTGGTTCGAGAGATCGATGCCATCCCAGTTGAGCTTATCGACCTCGGCTGCGAGTTGCTTGCTGCTCGATTTTTGCGGCGATTGCGCCTTGCTCGCAAAGGGCATCAAAATTAGCCCGCAAAGAGCAAAATTAAGAATTGAAAGTTTGCGGGATTTCATAGTCGATTAGACGCCTCTCTTGGGGTATGTATCGACGGATTTTTAATGATTTTTGAGGCTTTTTGCGAGTGCGCCCAATTTCTCGGCCAGCTCTTCGACGCTCTGCCTTGCCAGCGGATCGACTTCGGCGAGGTGCTGTTGAATCGAGCGCGAAAGTTCTGTCGCACGCGCTTCATAGTCTTTGATTGCGGTAATCGATTTTTCGATCATCGCATCGAGTTTTTCGCCCGCCCGCTCGGCGGTATTCGATTCTTTTACTTTACGATTTAAGTTTTGAATATCGCGATCGAGAATCGTCAAGCCGTGGCGCACCTCTTCGGTGACAGAAATCAACGTGTCGATTCCCGATTTAAGCGCTCTTTTTAGAGTTTCTTCCATAAAAGTAAAGAAGGTAATTTGCATGAGTGCATAATGGCGTGCGGTTCTTACACCGTAGCGAGCGTCTCGCGCGCCGCAGCAATATCGTCGACGACGGTAAATACCGATAAGAGGCGCGTCACCTCGAAGATGCTACGAATTTGCGTGTTCAGACCGAAGAGCACGACGCGCCCTTCGGCCTTACGCGCGAGGCCGACAAAGCTCACCAGTACGCCGATACCCGACGAATCGACAAACGAAAGCTCGCTCAAATCGAGAATAAATTTACGATGACCTTCGTCGAATTTTTTGTGCAACGCCGTTCTGAGTTCGGGAGCCGAAAACATATTCAAATCGCCGCTCAGGTGCACCAGATGTAGATTTGGCTCTTCGTCGATTCTAAAGGTCAGTCCCTTGGTTTTGTCGAGCATCAAACCCCCGTGTCGGGGGCGACATAGTGAGTCAAGTGGTAACTAAGGCGTCGTGTTCCATAAGACTTCGTAGAGGCGATACAAACCGCTCTTACCTTTGAGTCTTGCGCTAAAGCGACGACCCAAACTAAAACTTCCGTCTAAGTGTTGCTTCACCGCTTCGGAGATGAGTATATTCGCGTGCGCCTTTTTTGTCGCGGTCTCAATCCGGCTCGCTTCGTTGACATTGTCGCCGATTGCCGTAATCTGGTGCTTTTCGGGATGCCCCACTTCGCCGACGATGGCATCGCCAAAATGAATACCGATACCGATCTTAAACTCTTCGCCGAAAAATTGCTGCTTGAGGTATGAGTTGAGTTTTTCGAGCTCTTGTTGCATAGCGATTGCGGTTGCGACCGCTTGCTCGCAGATTATTTTGGGGTCGGTTTCATCGAGGCCAAATAGGCACATGAGGCCGTCGCCCATATATTTATCGAGGTAGCCGTGGCGACCGAGCACAGTGTCGCCGACGCGACGAAAATAGCGATTGAGGATATGAATGACGTCGTACGCTAAGTTGCGTTCTGAAAAACTCGTGAAGCCGCGTATGTCGCTAAAGAGGATTGCAATTTTGCGCTCTTCGCCACGATTGACGCCGCGCTCGCTATACGCCGTTTCGATATCGTCTTGGTCGATAACCAAGCGGCGTATTTTAATATCACCTATCACTTTCGCTTGGCATGCGAGGCGAATATTATCGGGAAAGCCTTTCGTCGCGGCGAGTTTCGCCTCGGCTTCGGTGCGCGGCGCTAAATTTTCTGTGCCTTCTAAGACGAGCACGCGGCAGGTAGAACAACGCGCGTGCCCGCCGCATTCGTGCACATGGTTGATTTGGTGCGATAGGCTAATCTGTAGAAGCGATTTACCCGTTTCTTCGGTTTCGACGGTGCGTTCGTTTGTGTATTCTATTTTCATATCGGTAAATTCATTACAAGTTATTCTCCAATTGTATGCGAGCAAGAATTTTATTGCCAATCGTAGTGTATGTCGCTTATTATATAAACGCAGATAGCTGAGGCAGCGAAGCAGTCGGCTATTTGCGCAAGAGGAATTCATGCCAAAATTTGAATTAAAACTGATAAAGAAAGAAGAAGTCGCCAAAAATACGATGGCGTTTCTTTTCGAGAAGCCTGCAGAATTCGATTTTCGCGCCGGCCAGTTCGGCGATTTTACGCTTATCGCTCCGCCTGAAACCGACGCAAAAGGTAACACACGCGCCTTTTCTATTGCGACGGGGCCTTTTGCTCACCAGGTTGCCATTGCGACGCGCATGCGCGATTCGGCGTTCAAGCGCGTACTGAAAAACTTACCGATCGGTGCGAGCGTCGAGTTCGACGGCCCCTTCGGCGATTTTAAGCTACATAAGACCGAGACGACGCCTGCGGTCTTTTTGATCGGCGGTATCGGTATCACGCCGGTGCGCAGCATTATCGCGCAAGCGACGCACGACAAACTTGCGCACTCGTTGACGCTTTTTTACGCAAATAACACTCCCGCCGAAGCGGCGTTTTTGCCCGACTTCAAGCGCTTCGCCGAAGAGAACGAGCATTTCAATTTTGTGCCGGTAATGAGCGCAGACAATACCTTTAACGGCGAGAAAGGATTCATCGACAAAGCGATGATCGCGCGCTATGCGAGTGATTTGACGAAACCAATTTTTTACATCGCAGGTCCAGCGGGCATGGTCGCGGCGATGCGCAAGATTCTGTTGGATGCCAAGGCGAACGAAGACAATATTCGAACGGAAGAGTTTTCTGGTTATTAGCGCAACGTAGTGAAACGGTAAGGTAAGCAATGTACGTTTTGAGAGGAGTCGTACGCAGCATTGCAATAGAATCATTAAGAATAAAAGATAAATATATCGTTTTTAGTTGACGTTGCAATTCTTTTCGCGATTTGTAGCCATGAATGGTGGTGAAATTGTCGCGCATGTCTTGTACGCGCACGGCGTCGATGCGCTCTTTACGCTCATCGGCGGGCATATCTCGCCGATTTTGGTCGAGGCCAAACGGCACGGCATTCGCGTGATCGACACGCGCCATGAAGTCAACGCAGTTTTTGCCGCCGACGCCTGGGCGCGCCTCAAGGGCATACCCGGTGTGGCGGCGGTGACCGCAGGGCCGGGGGTTACGAACACGATCACCGCCGTGCGCAATGCGCTCATGGCCGAATCGCCGCTCGTCCTCATCGGCGGTGCGACGGCGACTGCGCTCAAGGGGCGCGGTTCGTTGCAAGACATCGACCAGATTGCGCTGATTCGCACGAACGTGAAAAAAGCCTTTCGCGCCACGCGCGTCAAAGATATTGCGCCGATTTTGAGCCGCGCTTTCAAAGTCGCCGCCTCGGGCGTACCCGGCCCGGTGTTTGTCGAGCTACCGGTCGATCTTTTATACGACGAAAAAATTGTGCGCGAATGGCACGACGAAGCTGCCCCGAAAGGCAAAGGTTTGCTGCCGTTTGCAATCCGCACGTATTTGAAATGGCATGTCGATCGCCTCTTTGCCGGAGCGCAGGCGGTAAAAATTTCTAAACCCGAAAGACTATCTGTCCCGAAAGTTTCTGCAAGCCTCGTTGCGAAAATTCAAGCGCGCATCGTAAGCGCCGAGCGGCCGCTCATTCTTGCGGGTAGCGAAACGTTATCGCAGCCGCAACACGCAAAAGAAATTAGCGCCGCACTCGAAAGCTTGGGCGTGCCGGTTTACCTTTCGGGTATGGCGCGCGGCCTCTTGGGCACAAAGAGCGCGGTACAGTATCGGCAGAAACGTAAAGAGGCGTTGCGCGAGGCCGATCTAATTATTTTACTCGGTGTGCCCGCCGATTTTCGCCTGAACTACGGCGCGCACTTAAACCGCCGCGCATACCACATCAACGTAAACCTCGATAAAAAAAATCTGACAAAAAATAAAAGACCGAATCTCGCTGCGCGCGTCGCGGCGGGCGCTCTGCTCATGCAGCTCGCCGAAAAAGGTGTGCGCGCCGATACGCAACGCATCGCGGCGTGGAAACAAACATTGGCAGAGCGCGAAAAAGCGCGTGAGGCAGAGATTCAAAAACAGGCTGCCAATAAAATGCAGTTCATCAACCCGGTGGACTTCTTTTTGAAATCGGCAGATGTCTTAGTAAAGAAGACAATCCTCATTGCCGATGGCGGCGATTTTGTCGCGACGGGGGCATACATCTTGAAACCCGGCGGGCCGCTCACGTGGCTCGATCCCGGTGTTTTCGGCACGTTGGGCGTCGGTGCAGGGTTTGCGCTCGGTGCGAAAGTCGCGCGCCCCGACCACGATGTCGTGATTTTGTACGGCGACGGTTCGGCAGGCTATAGCATTATCGAATTCGACACGTTCGTGCGCCACAAACTCGCGATCGGCGCGATTATCGGTAACGACGCCTGCTGGACGCAGATCTATCGCGACCAAAAAGTTTTCTTAGAAGACGATGTCGCGTGCATGCTCGACTATTCGCACTACGACGAAATTGCGAAGACGTTCGGCGGCGCGGGGGCGACGATTACAAAACCTACGCAGATCAAGACGGGAATCGCGGCGCTGAAGAAGAGTTTGGCGAAGAAAACGCCGTTTGTACTGAACGTGCTCATCGGGCGCAGCGAATTTCGTAAAGGCTCGATATCGATGTGATCGTATAGCCACGGGTGAGAACCCGTGGCGATACTTAAGGAAGAAAAGATGATAAAACCAGACCCCAACACTATTCCGAAGCCGTGGCTGCAGCACTACGACGCGCACGTACCGCCGACGCTCGCGTATTCTGAGCAGAGCTTGCCCGAAATATTTCGCGAGAACACGCAGAAGAACGCAGAGCGCATCGCCGTCAAATTTCTCGGTAAAGCGCTCACCTACGCGCAGATCGAGAAATCGGCGAATGCCTTTGCCGCATACTTTGAAGCCAAGGGTGTCGGCAAAGGCGACCGCGTGATGCTGATGCTCCCTAATAGCCCGCACTTTATCGCCGCGTACTATGGCGCGTTAAAACGTGGAGCGATTGTCGTGCCCGCAAGCCCGCTCGATACCGCGAGCGAGGCCGAGTATAAGTTCAAAAATTCGGGCGCGAAAGTCGTCGTTTTTCTCGACCTACTCTACGACAAACTCATGGAGCTATTGCGCGTCGAACCGAATATACCGGCGGTTGTCGCCGATGTCGGCGATTATTTGCCGTGGCCGAAAAATTTTCTTTTTCGTCTTAAAAAGAAATCACTCGGTAAGATTCTACCCGATTTCACGCGCTCCGCCACGCGCACGTACGCTTCGGTCTTGAAAGAGTATCGCCGCGCACCGATCGTACCCACAATGCCGCTCAAAGGCGCAGACACGGCGGTGATTATCTATACCGGCGGCACGACCGGGGTCTCGAAAGGCGTGGTACTCTCGCACCATGCGCTCGTCGTCAACATGACGCAGGCGAAAAAATGGGGCTCTCTCACCGAGAGCGATGTCGGCCTCTGCGTGCTGCCGTTTTTTCACGGCTTCGGCATGAGCGTGGGTTTGAATTTGAGCCTCAGTTCGGGCGGTAAGATGGTGCTCATGCCGCGCTGGGACGAAGCGCAGGCGATCAAGCATTTCGAGAAAGACGGCATTACCGTTTTCGCCGGAGTGCCGACGATGTATAACGCCATTTTGAATCATAAAAACTTTGCGAAACTCAAAAACGCTAAACTGCGCGGCTGTTTTGTCGGCGCCGCCCCCGTACCCGAAGCGCTCAAAGTCGCGTTCAAAGAAAAAACCGGCGGCACGCTCATCGAAGGTTATGGCCTTACCGAATCGGTGACGGCAAAATGCGCGAACCCTTACTACGGCTTAAAAAAAGAAAAATCGATCGGTTTACCTTGGCCCGATACGCTGATGGCGATCGTCGACGAAAACGCGGGCACGCTCTTGCCGCCGGGCAAAGAGGGAGAGATTATTTTGCGCAGCCCCGACCTCATGACGGGTTATTGGCAGAATGCCGAGGCGACGGCGGCGACGATCAAAGACGGTTGGCTTTATACCGGCGACATCGGCAAAATGGACGCAGACGGTTATTTTGCGATTGTCGACCGTAAGAAAGATCTTATCATTACAGGCGGCTATAACGTCTACCCGGCAGAAGTCGAAGACGTGCTCTATAAACACCCGGCGGTGCTCGAAGCGTGCGTCGTCGGCATCAAAGACGACCATTTAGGTGAAGTCGGGCGTGCATTTATCGCATTGAAGCCGGGCATGCAGGCAACGGGCGACGATCTCAAAAAATTTCTTACCGATCAGCTCATCAAATACAAAATTCCGCGCGAGTATGTGTTTCGCGAGTCGTTACCGAAAAGTATGGTCGGTAAAATACTAAGAAAAGAGCTGCGTGAGAAGTAATTTTCTGATTGATTCCCATGTTTATATACGGCGAAAATACAGTGTAGCGTGTTAAAACTTGTTGAGACTGTAGAAAAAGTTCTTGTTTCTTCTGCAACCCAAGCTATAACAAATCTCTAATCATGATTTTTACGGGAGAACTCACATGCCACGATTTAGAAAAGGAAATTCTACGCAGCACATGCTCGTGCCTGTCGAGCTTACGGGGCAACTGATGCCCGGAACTATAGAGAAAACGATAAATGACCTGATGCAGCAGCACAAAAATGCTGACACAGAGGCTCTAAAAGAATCGCTTTCGGATAGGATTAAGAAAAAAGCACGCACGATTGAAAAGGCAGAGCAATATTACGGATAACGAATCGGCAAAGCTCATGTCGCCGCACGGCGTACTTCAGAGTTGCAACAGCCTTGCGCGGACAGATAAATTTACGTGTAAAAATAATGAAATCCTCAAGCGTTGGGGAACGAGCAAGCGTAGCCACGCGCAATATGGAATAAAAAAGGGAGCATGCGCGACATGTTCGCTACTCACCGCTTGCATGCCACGTGCAAAAGAGGGATCGCGCAAAACATTGACGGTGCAAAAGGGGATGCATAAGTTTACGCTTCGGGGTAAAACAAAGGTTGGGATTCAGAATTTACTCTATTACATTGTGCACAACATCGGCAAGATTGCAACGGCTGGGGCGGAGTTAGGCAGCCGCGACATCCACGTGGCTGCGAACCCTGCGGACCTCCTGTCCGCGGGACGGCATTGCGAGGTTGCTATATAGGGCGCGATTGGCACCGAGGAGAGTAGTTGTGGGATTAGGGGTTTTTTGCGCGAAAATCCCGCGCGGGTGGCCCCAGTTGCGCCCGTGAAAGGACTTTTTCTACAGTCTCGTTGTCGGCAGTGTCGGGCTCGAAAGAGAGCTTTGCTTGACTTCTTGTCTCGAATTAGAGACGTTTATTCCAGTGAAGGAAGTTGTCATGGAAGCGCATGCGCGTACGGCAATTAAGTCTTTCTCTAAAAGCGTTAAGATGGAGCTTGGAAAATATATCTTTCAGTTGCAACACGGGCAAATACTAACTATGCCAGCTTCGCGACCAATGCCAACAATAGCTTTGGGGGGCTTCAGAGCTAAGGGTAAAAGACAATGCAGGAATTTATCGAGTATTTTATTATTTGAAGGTCAAAGGTAAGATCTTAATTTTTCATGCGTTTACGAAGAAAACAGAAAAGACACCTGGAAATGAAATTAGCGTAGCAAAAGAACGTCTGAAACGTCTTTTAGAGGAGGTTAAAGAAAATGAGTAACAAAACAAGCTATTCAGCAAAGTCGGCTTATGAATTAGCGGATCTTTTAGGGCTCTCTAAATTTGATGCGGCAGAAATGGAGTTCAGAGCAGGACTTAATGCTGCGATAATTCAGAAATTCAAAGCCGCAAAGGTTACCCAAGAAGCACTAGCGAAGAAGGCGAAGCTATCTCGGACTCGTCTTACTGCTTTACTCAATAATAATAGCTATGGCTTATCAACGGACTTTATGCTGCGAGTTTTAACGGCCTTAGGTTATAAGGCTGATCTGAAATTGTCGAAAATTGCTTAACTTAAGATAAAATGTCTTGAGGGAGTTTATTTTCCCCGACATTGCCGACAACGTTAAAATTTAAGAGACGTGCGCTTACGCGGGTGTAAAGCCATTTCTTTCGATTGCTGCGCCTTTCCGTGAAGGCGCATGTGCCCGAAGCGCCTCGCGGCAAGGCGCATAACAAGCGTCACGCTTGCCGCTGGCAAGGCAACGCCTTGCGCCTTGTTCGCGATCTTCTGCCGCGCAGACCCGATTTTATGAATAGCCTCGCAAGTTAACGCTTGCTCCGAAGTGGCCAAAATCACTTGGGAAGAAACTCACTGTGAGAAGCTGTGCGTGCTCTTGGGCTTCGAGCTCTTTCGGCCGATTAGCAGCTCCTTCGGATAGAAAATTGGGAAGGAGCGCAGCATTTAAGCTGCGCTCAAAATCTGTCGAGGCGAGTTGCAATACGTTTCGCTTTGTCGATCGCGTGCGTCCGCTTGTTAAAGAGGTCATCGTGGTTAATCCGCATAAGATGAAGCTGATTTCTTTCGTGAATAAGAAAACCGACAAGGTAGACGCAGAAAAATTAGCCATGTTTGCCAAGATGCAGGTCAGGGGAGAAGAGGAGCTGATTGCGCCGGTATTTGTGCCAGAAGAGGGCATCCGCAACCTGCGCAGCCTGTTTGCTACGTACAGCAATGTGAAGGCACAAATCGTTCAAACCAAGAATCGTATTCATGCACTCTTGAAGCAGCAGATGGTCATCGTAAAGCCGTCCGAATTGCAGAGCATTTCTGGACGCAAGCGATTGCTCGCGCTTGCCGCTCTAAATCCTGCGCTTGCGGCTTGGTCGGAGAGCCTTGTTCAAAGAAAAAAGGGCGCTGGCAAGATTCGCATGGGCGTGGTGCGCAAGGTGATCACGCAGATCTACCAGATGCTTAAGAAAGACGAATACCATCGCTTTCGGAACGCATCTTTGCATGCGGAAAAAATGGCGGCTTTTGACAAGCACATTGCCCTGGCGCAGAAAGCTGCGTAAAAAAGTTGTGATTTGTATTGACTACTCATAGACGAGCACGCGTGAGCGTCTTCGCTCTCCGTCTTCGGTGGAGCCACGGCACCGCAGCGAGCGCAACAGGTAAATATTGTTGGTGCGCCGGGGTAAGCTCCGGTTGTCTGGTCGGGTGAAAGATTGCAAAGGCAATCTCAGTCCCAACAGGGTAAGGTTTAGCCCACCGCCCTTATCGAGTCTTGCAGGCCCGAAAGTAATGACGGGTTTGAAGCGTAGACAGAGTATTTGATAGGCCGTAAGGAAGACCGAAATTCCTAAAGTGATTGAGCCCCGTAAGGTACAATTTGCAGTTGGCGATGGTTTCAACAAACCAGAAGCCGAAATGAAAGAGTCGTAATTGGCGAGACATCTTTTGAGCTGCCGGGGTCAAAGAGCATGGCATGTCAATAGAGACAACCGGGGAACCCGGGAGAGCCATCATTCTCCTGAGCGATGAAAAAAAAAAATCATCAGCGCAGGTATTTCGGTACAACGGAAAAGAAGGCCGAAAGAGGGGATGGTGGCAGTCAGATTCACTCGTAGTACTCCGAGGGCGGGAGAGCCGTCAGCATGGGGAAGGGGTGAACATAGGAGCGTAGCCTGTAAGGAAACATATTCCACTTGTGCAGGATTGGAGGAAATATGCGAACAACACTACAGGCAATATCAGCAAAGTCAAATCGGGAACCCGGTTACAAGTTCCGTAACCTGTACCGATTGATAAACGAAGAAAATCTTCTCTACGCTTGGTCGATTCTGAATAAGAACTCGGCAGTAGGTGTAGATAAGATAACTGCTCGTGAATACGGGCAACACCTGAAGGCGAGTGTGAGTGCATTGGTCGACAGATTGAAGAAGGGCGTCTATAGAGCCAAATTGGTTAAACGCGTCTATATCCTCAAAGGAAAAGACAAGTTTCGCCCCTTGGGCTTGCCGTCGCTGGAAGACAAACTTGTGCAGATTGTTGTCGCACAAATTTTATCTGCAATTTTCGAACCTGCCTTTCTTGCGTCGAGCTTTGGGTATAGACCCAATCGTTCGCCACAAGCAGCGGTTCGTGAAATGACGGATACTTTGTATGGGAACAGGCATAACTATGTTGTTGAAGCTGACGTAAAAAGTTACTTCGATAGCATAGATCATGGTTGGCTCGTGCAAATGCTTGAGGAGAAGATTGCAGATAAGCAATTTATCCGGCTGATAGTTAAATGGCTAAAGGCTGGTATTCTTGAACCCAGTGGCGATGTCGTTCATCCCTTGACGGGAACACCACAAGGTGGGCTTGTGAGTCCGGTGCTTGCAAATATTTATTTGCATTACGCTTTGGACTTGTGGTTTGAGCGTGTGGTGAAAGCGAAGAGCGCAGGGAAAACGTATATCATCCGTTTTGCGGATGATTTTGTGTGCTCGTTTCAATTTAAGCGAGATGCACAGAAATTCTACGATGCACTACCCGATCGGCTGAAGAAATTTGGCTTATTGGTTGCTGCGGAGAAGACACGGCTTCTCTCGTTTAGTCGCTATAAGGCTGATGGTTCATCGAGTTTCGATTTTCTTGGTTTCGAATACCGCTGGGTATTGAACCGGAAATCTCAACCCGTGATTCGCCGCCGTACAAGTCGCAAGAAATTTCGCGCTTCGATTCAGCATTTTCAATCTTGGTGCAGAGAACATCGCAATGATCGATTGAATAAGTTCTTCGATCTTGTGAACAGCAAACTTCGTGGTTATTACAATTACTACGGGGTTCAGGGCAACTCTGCGAGCATAGCACGGTTCCATCGCATTGCGGAAGAAACGATGTTTAAGTGGTTAAACCGTCGCAGTCAGCGCCGTAGCTTTAACTGGACAGAGTTTCGGCAAGCGCTGTCGCGTTATGGGCTAATGCAGCCAAGAGTACGTACCAGTGAACAAAATTCAGCCCAACGTTTATTTCGTTTCAAATGACTTTTCGGAAGTGAGTTCCTGTGAAGAGCCCGGTGCGGTAGTATCGCACGCCGGGATCTGTGAGGGGGGCGCCGGGTGACCGGCGTCCCTACCTTAATCACGCCGTTGAGGTGCGGGCGAAATTGACGTCGGCACTTCAGAATTGCTGGAGAGTATTGTTCTTGACCATTTGTTAGAAATATTTCCAATAGCACATGGAATTATTTCATCGCTCGGTCAGCGCCTTAGATCTGTCAAAACTGTATCAGCGGGCACATGACTATATGCGTAATATTGATGGCTTATTGCCGCAAGACGCCTTTCATGAACTCATAAAGATCCTTTTTGTTTTCGTTAGAGCCCCCCGCTTAAAGGGCAATAAAATACAATCTACGAAAGAAGTTTGGAATTCCGCATTAAGGCGGGAACTGTCAAAGACGAAGATCAACGGAAAGGAAGCATTTATCAAAGAAGGTTTTAGCCTATCCGAAAAGGCATTAATTGCCGTGGTTAATCTTTTTTCTGAAATAGATTTTCGCGATCTTGACATTGATGTAAAGAGTGCGGCAATTAGCGCATTTGTAAAGCCGGAAACACGAAGGGGGCTAGGGTTATTTTTGACGCCTGATCAGGTTGCGGACTACGTAGTTCGCGCTTGTATTGATTACTTTATTTCGCTTAATAACCATACCCCAAATATTGTATTGGATGCTGCGAGCGGCACTGGCACATTCCTACAAAAGGCCCGGCTCCACTTGAAGTCTCTAGGCGTCCAATTATTTGGATCAGAAATCAACACACGCCTTTGCTTGCTCGCGGAAATTAATCTCTCTCGAGCCGGTCAGATTTTTGCACTAGAAAACGAAGATTTCTTGCTGCCGCAAACTTTAAAAACAATCCGGGGGACAGTTGAGCTTCTGATCACTAATCCGCCATTCGGTGTCCAATTGAACCCTGCCAATTATGAGGGTTCCGGCTTGCTCAGTTTTGATCAGGCAAAAGGAAATAGAGTGCCGAGCGAAATTGCGTTTCTAGAAAAGTGTCTACAGATGCTCAAGCCTAATGGGGTATTAGGTATCATACTGCCACGAAGCGTCATTACAAATGACCAATTTCTGCAAATTCGAAGATTTCTCGGAACACAGGCACGACTCTTATGTGTCGCGAATCTGCCACCGGAAACATTTCAGATTACGGGCACTCAGACAACAACTACCATCCTGTTTGCCGTTAAAGAACACGTGACAGCTAAGACTGAAGTTGAAATTGAGATTCGTGATATTACAAATGTTGGATTTGACGCTACGGGGCGCTTGCGTGAAGGAAGTCAAATATCTGTAGGCGCCCTACTGCCAGAATTGCAGATGCGAGCATTAAAAGTCGATGCGGACAATACTTTCAACGTTTTTTCCGCATCAATGACCAGACCATCGGGAGTGAAATCAAAAACGCATGATTATTTAGGAGACTTGGCTGATATAACAATAGGCAAGACGCCGCCTAGATCTGAATACACAGATTCCGGTGCTTTTATCGCTAAAGTTGGAAATCTGACAGGAATGGGAATTGATTGGGAACCCCGAGATCGAAATTTTGTAAGTGAACGTGAAATTGCAAAGAGGTTTAATACTGGGAGAGCGTTGCTGCAAATTAACGATATCATACTAACTAGTTCTGCGCATGCCCAGAGATATATAGCCCAGAAAATTGATATTGTGAGTTATATACCTGAAGCGTTCCGCAGCAGATTGACTTTCGTGGGTGAGGTAATGCGAATTAGGCTCTTGGAAGAGAGCAAAATTGACCCATATATGCTGTTGGCTTTTCTTCATCAAAGTACAACGAAAGACACAATTCGGCGGATGGTAAGGGGGCAAACCGCACACTTAAACCCCACAGACATGCGCGAATTAGCCGTTCCTAAAAATATTTTAACGGAAAAAAATATCCTAAACCTAGCCCGATTATACAGGGATATGAATGATGCTTTCAATCAGGCCATAGCTAGAAAAATGGAAATCGTTTCCAAGCGTGTTGCCTGAAATGAGTTATCGTAATTTTTTCAGGATCGCGCTTATATCAGCTCGCACTTTTGTCTGCTTTAGTTTAGCACCGTACATGATTTGGGCAATGGCATAGCAGAAATCTGAATTGCTGATTTTCTGCTGATTACGCGCCAGTTCTATCGCAGCACATAAAGCCTTTCTATCGTTTAACTTTTTTACTTTGTATTGTGACGCAAGAGCCTGGAGCACGGCCAAATCGAGATTGTTAGACCTAACGAATTCGAGCAGAGAAGGCAAGGGTGAGGCTTTTGGATTGTCACGGCCCGGAAACGTTCGCGTCGTAATATCGTCATTGCCCCCTATCGTTGCATGATAGATCAGTTCGGGGCACATCAGATAAAATTTCAGCTGGTGTGGCCACAGGTTAAAAGGTGCACCAGATTTTGACTTAAGTTTGATATTATAATAATAATCAATCAGACACATGTTAAACCCTGCAATTTCTGGTATGACGGACCAAATTTTCGCTTCAATATCATTATTTAGTGCGTCATTAATATCGGTGAATTCGAATAGCACCAGATAATAGACGTCTGGAACTAATGCTTCAATCAACTCATCTTCTGATTGCAAAGTAATCAGCCATTTGGAATCATCGTTACGCTTGATTTTCGTTGATTTACAGCTAGGGCACGCTTTTTCGATTGATGCAACATTGTGTCCACAATTCTGGCAACTGCCCAATTGATCCACTCGGTAACATGTCTTGATTTCGCCAAACTTGTCCCCTGGCATTAAGATGTCATTACCTCGGGCACCCGTATAACTACCCGGATAACCGGTCACTATGCTTGTCAGGTGTTGGCCAATGTAGCCCATTCGACCCTGCGGTGTCTGATGCGTCACTTGCGACCATTTCATTAAATTGGCTCGCAAGGTGATGTAAAGATCCCGAATTAGCTGTTCAGAATCCTTCACTCTTTGTTGAACTTCATTCATCATTCGATATATCGGCGGTTCAGAAGCGGAATAACAGTCTCAGATGATGTAAAAAATAGTTCTCCCGAAATGGCGTGCAACGTAGGAATTTACCTGACGTTTGGTGACGCTTGTGTCATTATTTCAACTTGTAAAGCCATTTTGCGTCACCAAATGTGCCCGCAGCGCCTGCCTGAGCAGCACCAAACAAACGTCCCGTTTGTGCGACGAAGGCATCTTTGGCGCGCAACCCCGATTTTATGAATAGCCTCGCAAGTTAACGCTTGCTCCGAAGTGGCCAAAATCACTTGGGAAGAAACTCACTGTGAGAAGCTGTGCGTGCTCTTGGGCTTCGAGCTC
>JAFEGD010000140.1 GCA_018240245.1 Spirochaetota bacterium
CGGGTCGCCTGCTGCCGTGAGCCGATCGAGGTGTTTGTTGAAATCAAAAAGTTGCGGAATTCGGGACATCGTTAAGCTAAGACACAAAAAAATGAAATTGCAAGTCTTTTTTAGAGGTGCCCTTAAGAGCAGTTTGTCGGATTTCTCGCGTTCTGTAGTCACTTGCTTGAAAAGGCCGGCGCTATTCAACGCCCCGGTGATTTGTTCGCCGAGAATCGACAAGCGCGTCTTTGCGTCTGCACCCAATTTTATTTTTTCGGTTGTGAAAAAATCGAGATAGCCGAGAAGCTTTCCTTCTGCGATGAGCGGCAAAATAACAAAATAGCTAACTTTACAGATATCGATAACGCGTTGTTCTTCGAACGTTGATGCACCCGGGCGTGGCCGAACAAAAAATACGGGTTTGCCTGCTCGATACGTAAATGCGTGCGCACCTTCATCGAGTAAGACAGGTATCTGTAGCTGGCTCAGCGCTTGTCGATCAGCCGCGCTCACGAAACTGGGATAGAGCATGGCTTCTTGATGCATCAGCATTTTATGAGCATCAAGACTATATAGGGCGTAGTATGGTAGGCCAAAATTTTCTTCGACGAATTTACCGACATGGCGCATGATTTTATCGAGATCGATAGTCTCATTGATGCGGCGAAATAATTCGTTGAGCGCTGCCGTTTCTTTTTGGGTTTCTTCGATCTTTGCCCGCGCTCTTTGCACTTTTTCAAACATGTTGGCCGAAAAAATCGTGCCGGCAATTTGTTCGCCTAAAATAGAAAAGCGGAGCATCTCATCGCCCGTAAATCGCGTACCGCGCTGCAAACTCAGATCGAGAAAGCCGATCGGCTTATTTTCGAGAATCAGCGGTATAATCATGAATTTCTCGAGGCGGCAGGTTTTAGCGGTAAACAGTTCTTCTTCGGTTGCGCCGCGGCGAGTCGGGTTATGAAAAAAAATCGGCTTCTTCGCGCGTAGTGTCAGCGAATGCGCTCCTTTGTCGATATTTACGGGAATTTTTTGCGCTGCAATTTTCTGCGCATCGGCGGCGGATACAAAATCGGGGTGTCGCCACGAAATGAGTTGGACTGCCGTCTCGTCTTCGTTCAAAGTATGTAAAGCATAATGTTCGATAGCGTACGTCTCTTTGAGATATGCGCTCAAGTGGCGCATGATATCGTCGATGTTGAGCGATTCGTGCATGCGTTTGAGCAGCGAATTGAGTTCGCGCGTTTCTGTGCTCAGTTTTTCAGACAACATGCGCTCGTGCTGCACTTCTTCGAGAAGGCCGGTTGAGAAGAGTGTGCCCGCAATCTGCTCGACGAAGCGAGCAATGCTGCGCATGTCTGCGGGCTTTATAGGGATGGGTTTTTCAAAGTTTACCAGATGTAAAACGCCAACACCTTCGCCACGAACCATCAATGGGAAAAATGTAAGGGACTTAAAACCAAAAAGTGACCGCACCTGTCGATCAATCTCCGCTTCTAAATGGTGCGTGTAACGCGGTACATAGAGAGGTCTCTTATGTTTTAGTACTTGAATATTGATACCGCCCGAGGCATCGATCGGCATGCGAAAGGTATCAATATACTCTTTTTGCTCGGCATTGAGCGTAAAAGGCAGTATTGCTTTACGATAATAGAGGCGATTATCGTGCTGCTCGTTCAACAAAATCGATAGCCCGTCGAATTTGTAACGCTGCGAGAGATATGCAAAAATACGCTCGATGATGGTGTCGAGATCGGTAATCTCGTTAATGAGCTTTGAAAATTCAGTCAATTTCGCAATTTCATCGGTTGCGGCTTCAGCGATGATTTTTGCCTCAAGCGCCGCCAAGGCTTGGTCTTCTGCCCGCTGTAGCAAGCGGACTTTCTCGACCGTCGCCGCCACTTGTTCGGCAATGCCTACCAAGCGCGCAAAATCGGCACGCTTAAATTCGCGACCTGAGTCGCTGTTCGCGGCGGTGCCAAATAAAATTCCAATCACTCGCCCGTGTACATTTAACGGGATATGGAAAAAACTATGTATTTGGAAAACGCGAACAATATCTTTGTCGAATTCACTGGTCAAACTTTTCGGATCAAATTTGGTGATATAGAGCGGCTTTTGCCGCGAGTACGTCCGAAACATCGAACCGCTGCTGGCGTTGAGCGGTAGGCGTAAGCTGTGCATAAAATGCTCCATTTCAGGCGAGGGCTGCTGTTGCCCATGAAACTTAATGCCGTACAATTCTTTTGCATTTTCATCGAGCAGTAATAAACTGACGTACCCGATTGGTGCAATTTTCAAAATGAAGTCGAACAGATAATCTAAGAGTGCGGTAATATCTTTTATGGCATTTGCTTCTTTGATAAAAGAATTGAGCCGCTCGATTTCTTGGCGCGCGCTATACGCGGCGGCGGCTTCGGTGGTTAACTCAAACGTGCGTTCATAGACTTGAGTTTCTAAATTTTCTTTAAGTTGCTGTAACGCAATGTTTGCTTTGTGCATACGCAGCGAGGCGACTTCGGCCTTGGTAAGCCCCATTGCAAAGCGTCGCGAAACGACGGTAGACTGTACGAGCAGCATGAGCAACGTACCATAAGGCGTGAGGTGTGGATTCACGAGCCCCGGTATCATTTCGAAAGCAGCCAAGAAATCGTACGCAAACGCCAAGGCAAATGTCGCGAGCGCGAAAAGAAATGTACGCGCACCCGGACGTCGGTGCAGCGCGGCGCGGACAACGATAAAACCTGCATAAAAAATAGCAGCGTAGATGACCAACATGATTGTCAACGCTGCATAATTAAAAATTGAAATCGGCAAAAATAAAATAATCCCTGTTATAATCGTCTGAATCGCAATAAGAATGCGTCCGATAAATTTTTTGGTTTCGTCGGGATACAGAAGTTCCCAAAATAGTACTCCGCATATACAGCTCAGCGTCATCGATAAAAATTCTGCATGGATTGAAAGTCGCGCAAGGCCCGTCCAGCGAGCGATGAGCATCTCGTCGGTCGCGAGTATGCGCAAAATAAGACCAGCACAAAAAAGGGAAAAAACTAAGAATACGGTATCGTTGCGGCGCGTGATATAGGCCACGAATTGGTAAAACGCCATCGCGAGTAAGCAACCCACCAAAAAAATATCGAACGCGGTCGATTTACTCGCTTCTTCCTGTATCGCCTCATTCGCGCCCAAACGTAGCGGCGACCATGCGCCGCCTTTGCGGTATTCTTCGTTGGCAATCTGTAAATAAAGCGTAGTGCTCCCCGTTTTTGGTTGTAGTAGCAAAACTGACGGCTTGTATCCGATGCGTATATGGTCGGGTGTGCGGTCGCCGCGTTCGCACCGTTGATGTATTGTTTCCAGAAGAAATCCCATTTACCGTCGAGCGTGATAGTTGGGTTGTCTTTGAATGAATAATTTCTTAAATCGATAACGCCATCGACGACTTTGGGAGATGCAGGACGCAGCGCGCAAGCGAGGCTCGAAAGTATGGTAGCGACGAATAAATAACAGATGATCTTTTGAATAGCAGTAACAAAGTCGATTCTCTGCCGTACCACATACCGTACCCACTTTGGCAATTTACAGCGGCAATTAAATTTCTCCAGCGCTGATGTTAAATTAAATACGCAATCTTCGCCACGGTCGAAATCAGAAAAACAATAAACAACCAGAGCAGAATTCGCCCTGCATCCATCGCCGACGAAACGATAAACGCCGTCGCCAGCGCGAAGAACGTTAAGACGGGCAGCGCCGCTTGCACGACGCTCGTGAACTCGCGTAGCCAGGTTTTGTAGTCGCCGCCCGCGACTTGCTTGTACGCGAGCGACAATTCGGGAAAATAAAAATAGGCGAGAGAAGCCAGCGTCGCGTACGCCAAAATTTTTTGGTAGAGCGCGATGCCGCTACGAAACGTGAGCAAGACGAGCGCGAGCGCGCCCAACGCTATTGCTGCTGCGATGCCTGCTGCCATTTTTGCGCGTACCCCGCCGCAAACCGCAAACTCGCGAGTACGCCTGTGACGTCTACTCGTTTTGTGGCGGTTTGCGAAAACGCCGTACCGTGGTCGGGCGACACGCGCAAGCGCGGCAACCCCAGCGTCGTGTTGACGCCTGCCATGCCCGCAAGCGCCTTAAACGGTATCAGCCCCTGGTCGTGGTAGTTCGCGAGAACGAGCGCATAGTCGGCGAGCACGCGCTTCGTGAAAACTGCGTCGGCTGAAATCGGCCCGTCGATCGCGATACCCTTTTTCGCAAAATCTTCGATCGCGCGCTTCACAAACTCTTCTTCGTTGCCGATGCGCCCGTTTTCTCCGCAATGTGGATTAACCCCACACCATGCGATTTTTTTCTTATTGGAAAATAACGCCGAAAATTGCCTCAGCGCTGCCGCGAGGTCGCCGAGTGAAATTTCGTAGAGTTTGCGCGAAACTTGCCCCAGCGGAATATGGTTCGTCAGTGGAATCACCGAAAAGCGGCGGTGGTACATGCACATGAAGACTTTGACGCCGAATGCGCGCGCGAGCTCTTCGGTGTGCCCGGTGAAGTCGACGCCCGCTTTCATGATGAGTTCTTTCGAAACGGGCAGCGTCACGAGCGACGACTGCGCATGCGCTTGAAAAAGTTTCATTGCTTTTTGAAAAGCGTGGTACGAGCGCAATGCAACGAGCGAATTGCCTTTGCCCGGTTCGAGGTTTTTGCTTTCGTGTATTTTTAAAAAAAGCGGTTTCTTAATTTTTTTATCGGCGAGGTGCGCGTCGAGCGTGTCGGCTTTTGTGCTGTAGGCTACGGTGTGAAAATACTTTTCGACGAAAGCTTTCTCGCTATCGAAAAGATCGCCGACCACGACCAAGCGGTGTAACAGAGATGCATCCACGCCAGTGGGCTTCAAATATTTCTTAGGCGACGCGATAATTTCTTTGAAAGCGAACCAGCCCGCACCGGCGGCGTCGCCCTGCGAGACGATTATCGGTTGGGGCGTAGACAACGCACTGCTCTCGACGGCGTTAACCGCGCGTTTCGATTTTATCTTTTTCGGTGCGCGCGCCTTTCGGGAAAAGCATCGTCTCGGTGAGGTTGTCTTTGACGTACTCGGCTTCAATCACGTCTTTCGCCGACGCTTTGAGATCGTTCGCGATCACGCAGCGGCCTTCGAGAATCACGCCGTTTTGAATAATGAGTTCGGGTGTTTTAATATCGCCGAAAATTTTTGCGGTCGGCAGTAGCATCACGCGGCTTTTCGCGGCGATGTTGCCGATAATCACGCCTTCGACAAAGACCGAATTTGCGGCGACGCTCGTTTTCACTTTGCCCGTCGTGCCGATGTAGAGCTGGTCGGCCTGCAACGCGCGGCCTTCGAACTTGCCGTCGATCTTGAGACTGCCGTTGATATAAAACCTGCCCGTGAAATACGAGTTCGGGCCGATGGTGGAGTTAGTAATTTCTTGCGAGCTTTTAACGAGCGCCATGGGTTAGGCTCAAACTCTTATGTAGGCTGTCATGTAAAATTGCGGTTATGGCCGTCGAACCGGGCGCAGGCCGAGATCGTTAAATTTATACGACGGCGAGTTGGCGAGACGATTCGAAGTCCGTTGGGCGACAGCTGGGTTGAGAAAGCTACCCTCACGAAACCCGCGCACAGTCCCACTTGTCGGTCCTTTACTGTCGGGGTCGGTATACGGTGTGCTCGTCGCATATGTGGGCGCATGCCAATCCCAAACGTATTCCCAGACATTGCCGCTCATATCGAAAATGCCTAATGCATTCGATGCTTTACCTCCCACCGGATGCGTCATGTTACTCCCATTCACAGAGTACCACATCACCACATTGATTTCAGACGCATCGACGGTGCCGTTTGCGGGGTTATTATCTTGCCAACCGCTCGGGGCATCGCCTCTATTGTACGTTAAGCCATCCACATAGCGGGCTGCATATTCCCACTCTGCTTCGGTTGGCAAACGATAACCATTTGCCGACCATTGCACATAGGGATTGTCTTCGCTGCCCGGAGTATTGTTTACTGAACCGCTATTTGTCGATGCCTTGATGGGCGTCGAAAATACGGCGTCGGCGTAATAGACGGGGGTTAATCCTTGTTTTTCAGACGCCGCATTGCACCAGACCATTGCGTCGCGCCACGTCACTGTCGTCACCGGGTGTTGGTCGGTGCGCAGGCCGTTATCGCCTTGCACTCCCGGGTTGATAATTGAATAGCCATTCGCCCCCGCCCATGTTTTCACCGTCAGCCAGTCGCCGAATTGCAATTCATATTTAGCCATCGCGAATGCTGTGATCGAAGCGACGGTGTGTTCGGGGATTGAGGAGCCTCCCACAACCGCCGAGCCCATGAGAAAACCTGTTATATTTGCAGGCACGCAAACCATCGTTAAAAAGTCTGATGCGATCGTCTCGGTGCAGGTAGCGGGCGACGAAGTATTGCGCCCAACACTTACATCTTCCCAAAAACGCCCGCGCGACTCGCAACTGACGGTCAGGGTACAAACAATCCAGAGCAGAATGTGCCATCGCTTCTTGACGCTATCGTTGAGCGAAAACATACTACAGCGAATATTCGTGATGGCAATCGTCAAGAAAATTAGGTTATGAGCTGTAGATCACACGACATAACTTGACCGTGTGTATAAAATCTCTGTTGTAAATGCATACAAACACTGAGAGAAAAAGACAATTGCGAAAGCAAGGCGGTAAGCGCGCAGCATGCACCACCTCATTGAAGATTTAGGCATTACCTTTCTGATTGCGACGGCGGTCGGCTATGTCGTCGAGCGCTTGAAGCAACCCGCAATCGTCGCGTACCTCATCGGGGGAGTTATCATCGGCCCTGAAATCGGCCCACAGCTCGTGAGTAGCGTTGAGAACGTCGAGACGATTTCTGAGATTGGGTTGATTCTCTTGCTGTTCATTGTCGGGCTAGAGATGCAGCCGGCTCATCTCATATCGATTATCCGCCGCGTCTATATCGCGGGTATCGGGCAATTCTTGCTAACCGCGCTCTTGGGGACGCTTTTCTTTGCTGCGCTAGGTTTTTCGCTGGCTGCAAATAACCTTGAAGCGCTCTATCTTGCGCTTGCGGCGAGCCTCAGTAGTACCGCGATTGCCGTCAAAATTCTCGCCGATAAAATGCAGCTCGATTCGCACTCGGGCCGCCTCACAATTGGTATTTTACTCTTTCAAGATATTTGGGCGATTTTGCTCTTGGCGGTGCAGCCGAACCTCGCGAACCCTGCGGTCGGCTTAATTGCGATAGCGCTTCTTAAATCGTTGGCGCTCGTCGCCGCCGCGTTTCTTGTGAGTAAATTTTTGCTCGAACGCCTTTTTGAGCCCGTGGCGCGCAATCCCGAAATTATCATCATGATATCGCTCGGCTGGTGCGTTGCCGTCGCGGGTTCGGCAAAGCTCATGGGTCTTTCGACCGAAATGGGCGCGCTCATCGCAGGCGTTTCGATCTCGACGTTTCCGTATAGCTTTCATGTCAACGCGAAGGTGATGCCGCTGCGCGATGTTTTTTTAACGCTCTTTTTTATTTCATTGGGTATGAAGATTCCTTTTCCCGATGCGCACTATCTTGGCCCGGTCGCGCTCCTCATCGGCTTTACGATTATCTCGCGCTTTGCCATCGTGATTCCGCTGAGCCTACTCGGCAAAACCAATTTTCGCAACTCGTTTATCGCGAGCCTCAACCTCGCGCAAGTGAGCGAATTTTCGCTCGTCATTACCGCACTCGGCGTGAGCTATCAGCATATCGCGCAAGAGACGATGGGCGTTGTGCTGTTCGCGATGGCGTTCACGTCGATTGTCTCGGCGTATTTTATCAAGTACAACCACCAAATCTATACCGTTGTACAAAAAATTTTGTTGCGCTGCAAGCTATTACCACACGGGGGAGTCTCCCCCGGCGACGACACCGCGGCGCATGCGGCGAAGCCGATTATCATTTTGGGCTACCACCGCGGCGCTCAAGCGTTAGTCGAATTTATTTCGCTGCGCAAGAGCGAACTTTTAGAAAAGCTCATGGTCATCGATTTTAATCTCGAATCGGTGCGCGATCTCGACGCCAAACGTATCGCGTATTATTACGGCGACGTCAGCCACGCCGATACGCTCTTGCACGCGGGTATTCGCGACGCGAAAATTATCATCTCGACGATTCCCGATATTTTGCTCAAGGGCACGTCGAACGCGCGCCTTGTTGGTATGTGCCGCAAGCTCAACGCGCAAGCATTCATTATCGCGAACGCCGACGCGCCGCAACAAATACCCGAACTGAAACAAGCGGGCGCAAGCGAAGTGATGCTCCCCTATTTTGAAACGGCGGCGCATCTTTCAGAAATGCTGCTCGCGCTCTGCACGACCGAAAAAATCGACGCTGAGGCCATATGACTATGCGGGAACTCGCGTCAGCGAGTTCCCGCATAGTCATAGTTAAATCTCTTCGGCTTTTAGCGCGACCTGCTCGCCAGTCGCAAGCGTCTTCACAGCATAGACGCCGCTCGCCGCTTCGTTTTCGCCGACAATCACCACGCGCGCGATACCTTTTTTTTCGGCTTCTTGAAATTGCTTGCCGAGTTTACCCGCGCCCAAGGACACCTCGACCGAAAGGCCGCGTGCGCGCAATTTGTTAGCGAGTGCCAACGCATGACCGCCCAGCGCATCGTCCATGAGCGCGATATAGAGGTCGACGTTACGCGGCTGGTCGCCCAAGAGCTTATGCGTGCGCAAAAAAACTTCGAGCGTCACGTCGCCCATGCCGAAGCCGACCGCGTTCAGCGTCTCTTTGCCGAACGCGCCGACGAGATTATTGTAGCGCCCTCCGCCGAAAAGACTGCGGCGGTTTTCGGGGTGCGCGTCGAATACCTCAAACACGAGCCCTGTGTAATAATCGAAACCGCGCACGACGCTCGGGTCGTATTCGATAAAGTCGGCGAGCCCCAAATCGGCGACGCTTTCGAGCATTTCGATAATGTAGGATGCACCCTCGATCTGCGGTTTCTGTTTTAGGTAGTCGATTTTTTCCGAGAGAAATAAATCGAGTTCTTTTTGCTGCGCCGGGGTTACGCCTTCGGCATCGAGCATCGCCGTGTACGCATCGTTTTTGAGCTTTGCTTTTTTGTCCATAATGCGCGCGACGGCAGGCCATTTCTCTTGCGGTAACTTCAGCTCGTCGCCCAAGACGCCGTTCAGAATGCCGCGGTGCGACACATACACTCTAAAATGTGTATGTGTCGCGCCGTACCCCTTGAGTAAATCCACCGCAAGGTTTAAGATTTCTAAATCGGCCAAACGCTCGGATGCCGCGCCGAAAATATCGCAGTTGAGCTGCCAGTGCTCGCGCAACCGGCCTTTACCGGGCTGCTCGTAGCGCCACACGTTGGGGATAGAATACCAGCGAATCGGTTTCGGCGTTTCGTGAAAGCGCGCGGCGACCATGCGCGCAACGGTCGGCGTCATCTCGGGGCGAATCGCGACGCGGCGCTCGCCGCGATCGACGAACGCATAAATTTGCTGGCCGACAATCTCTTCGGAAGTCTTCGCAAGATAAATATCGATCGGCTCGACGATTGGCGCGTCGATTTCATCGAAACCATATTTTCGCACGACGCGGTGCATGACCGCAAACATCGCCTCGCGAAAGCGCATGTCGGCGGGAAAAAAATCGCGCGTACCTTTATAGGGTTGTGTGGAGAGGGGGGGCATAGATTTATAAAACTTCCATTGTTAAAGCATCAACGAAAAAATAATTTTACCGCGAGCGAAGTCACGAGTGAAATTGGAATACCTATCGACAACATCGCCGCGACAAGCTGTGGGTTGAGATTTTTTTGCATTGCGATAATGCCGCCGGTAATCATCGGACCCATCGCCGCTTCGAGCACGACAATTTTTTTCAAATCGGGGTGGTAGTTAAACGCCGAATAGACAAAATAAACGAGCAGCGGAGCGAGCAAGAGTTTATACGTTAAGCCGATGGTGAGTTCTTTGCCGAAATTTTTCACATGACCCGATTGCCATTGTAAACCGACCGACAAGAGCGCGATGGGTGCGAGCGTGTCGGCGAGGCGGTCGATGACGACATAAACCGTTTCGATTGGCCGCCAAATTTGAAAAACGAACGCCAACACCAATGCGATAAAAGGTGGAAAGAACAGCATACTTTTGAGCGAATTCTTCAAGCTAAACTCGCCGATTCTTAAGAAATCCACCAAAGGTATGACGACAATCGCGACGACAAAAAACGTACCGAGTTGGTCGATGATAACGCCGACGGGAATATATTGCTTACCGTAAAGCGCCTCGATCACGGGAATGCCGACGAACGAAGTGTTGGCGAGCCCCGCCGTGAGCATGAGCGCGAGCGTTGTCGTGCGCTTGAAAACACCGAAGCGTTCGAGAAGTAGCAAAAGAATCGCTGCGACCGCGAACACGAGCCACGGCATGAGCGCTGCGGCAAAATACGTTTTTGTGAAAGGTATCACGCGCAGCGATTTGATGACGAGTGCGGGCAGCGCGATGTCGATCACGAAATTATTGAGCACAACATGCGCGTTCTCGGGCATGCGTTTGAAACGGCGTAAGAGCACGCCCGCGAAAAAACTCACCGCGATTAGATACAACAAGGGCATCGGTTAGTCTCTATAACACCGCGCGCCGTTGCGGAAACTCGGCTTCGACGAGGCGACCCAACGCAAAGAGCATCTCTTCGGAGAAATTGGGGCCTTGCAATTGCATGCCGATCGGCAAGTCGGTCGTCGGGCCCGGCACCGACAGCGCGGGGATTCCCGCAAGGCTCGCACCGACGGTGAGCGCATCGGATAAATACATCTGCACCGGGTCGGCTGTTTTCTCGCCGATTTTGAATGCAGGCGAGGGCGTCGCGGGCATCAAAATCGCGTCGACTTTTTCGAACGCCTCTTGGTAATCTTTTTGGATGAGCGCGCGCACCGCCTGCGCCTTGCCGTAGAACGCATCGTAGTAGCCGCTCGACAGCGCGTACGTGCCGAGCAAGATGCGGCGCTTGACCTCGGCGCCAAAACCTTCGGTGCGCGATTTTTCGTAGAGTTCGGCGAGACTCTTCGCGTCTTTGCAGCGGTGGCCGAAACGCACGCCGTCGAAGCGCGCGAGGTTTGCCGACGCCTCGCTCGTTGCGACTAAGTAATAAACGGGGATGCCATATTTTTGGTTGGGTAGAGACACTGCCGCGACCGATTTCACTTTGCCTTTGAGAAAGCTCAAGGTCTGATCGAACGATGCGCGCACCTCTGCGGATAATCCCTCGAGGAGCGCGGCGTCGTAGCCGAGACGAATATCTTCGAGTTTGCCTGCCCACTTTGTGTACGCGGCGTCGGGCATCGTCGTCGAGTCTTTCGCGTCGTGGCCTTTGATCGCATTGTGTACAATCGCGACATCGTCGACGCTGTGCGCCAACGGACCGATTTGATCGAGGCTCGAGGCGAATGCGACAAGGCCATAGCGCGACACGGTGCCGTATGTGGGCTTCAAACCCGCAAGACCGCAGAACGCCGCTGGTTGGCGAATCGACCCCCCGGTATCGGAGCCTAATGTGACGGGTAGATAACCTGCCGCAACCGCAGCGGCAGAGCCGCCCGATGAACCGCCGGGTGCGCGGCTTGTATCGAACGGGTTCTTGGTAATTTGAAACGCCGAGTTTTCGGTCGAAGACCCCATCGCGAATTCGTCCATATTGAGGCGGCCCAAGGTGACGAAGCCTAATGCCTGCAATTTTTCGATAACCGTTGCCGAATAGGGCGAGACAAAACCTTCGAGAATTTTCGACGCGCATTGTGTGACGCGGCCGAGCGTTACGATATTGTCTTTGATGCCAATCGGCACTCCATCATAAGGAGACAACGCTTTGCCTTGAGAAATGCGCTCCGCCGATTTCTTCGCTGCGGCGAGCGCCTCGTCGCGTTCGACCGCCAAAAACGCTTTGATTGTGTTATCGTGCTTATCGACCGCCGCGAGCGATTGGTTCAAGAGCTCGACGGGCGAGATTTTTTTGGCGGCAAGGTCGCGCGCAAGGTCTGTAAGCATAAGAGCCGATGCGGCAAGCGAAATGAGGCGTAAAGTAGAGTGTGATCTCATAAACTCCTTGCTACCGCGTTTCGACGCTCAAGGCCTGCGCGTGACGACAAACGATCTAAAATTTTTGAAAAACCTGGCGCGGCATAACGAGCGCGAATGGTTTCAAAAACATAAGGCGGAGTGCGAAACGACGCAGAAAAATTTTCTCGAGATTGTGTCGGGTCTCGTGTTTGCGCTCAGCGAATTTGAAGAGGCGTTGACGACCGTCGACCCTAAAAGCTGCCTCTTTCGTATCTACCGCGACGTGCGCTTCAGCAAAGATAAGTCGCCGTACAAGACGCATTTGGGCGCGTATATTTGCGCGGGCGGGCGCAAGTCGCAGACCTTGCCGGGGTATTATCTGCACATCGAACCCGACGGGCGCTCGCTTTTCGGCGCTGGCCTTTTTATGCCAGATAAGCCCATCTTAGAACGCTTGCGGCACGACATCGCCGCACCCCAAAGCCGCATCGTCGCTCGCCTTACCGATAAAGCGCTGACGAAGCAGTTTCCCGATGTGCTCGAAGACGATAAAGCGAAGGCGGTGCCGCGCGGTTATGCCAAAGACCATCCGCATGGCGAATATTTGAAACTACGGCATTTTTGTATTCACGCGCCCATTGCCGATAGCGTCGTGACGGGAAAAAAATTTCTGCATTGGTTGGCCGAGCGCGGCGAAACGCTGTATCAATGGAATAGTTTACTTATGACCGCCAAAGGCTAAGCTTCCCGCCAGTCTTCGCCATTTCTACTTTTGATTGACGCCCGTCGTAAAAGTTCAGTCTACAACAATGCGAAAATCATTCAAACTTTTTGTAATCCTACTGGTGCTTGCGCAACTCACTTCGTGCGCGTTATTGCAAGGCCGTTTCAGCGAATACACACCCGACGTGACGCTCAAAGACGTGCGTCTGCGCAGCTTCGATTTCGAGGGCGCCGACATGGAATACACGTACACGATTAAAAATAAAGTCGGCTTCGGTATTACGTTCAGCAAAGTGAAATTTCAGATTGCAGTCGACGGCAAGCGTATGGTCGATGCGCAGAACGATAAGAATATTGCGATACCTGCGAACGGGTCGACCGACTTCTCGATCGTGCAGCGCGTGCGTTACGTCGAAACCGCCGAGGCAATTTTTGATTTTGTCAAACGCGACTCCGTTGAGCTGGCATTGAACGGCGCAGTCGGCGTCTATATCAACGAACTCGTCGGCTCGCTCGAAGTGCCGATTACGGCGTCGAAGGTTGTACCCGTGCCGAAGCTCCCGAGTATCGTGTTCGGTTCGCTCGACTTCGGCAGAATGAATTTGTCGAATCCGCTCAACCCGCAAGCGCAGTTCACGCTGCGCTTTAACGTCAAGAACTCAAATCCGTTTCCGATCAATATTCCTAAAATCGAATACGGTTTCACCGCAGCGGGCACGAATGTCGTCAACGGCACGAAGCAGAATCAAGTGTTGGCGAAAGAATCCAATTCTGCGCTCGCGATTCCGGTTAACCTTTCGGGCGGTAGCATCATCGACCTCGTGCCGAAGCTGCGCGATTTGAACTCGACCGATTACCGTTTTACTTCGGCGGTTGAATTCGCGATCATGGGTAAGAATGTGAACTTGCCGTTTGTCTATCCTAAATAATGCCGCAAACAGAAATTTCGCAAGAGCATATTGCGGATGTACTTCGGTCGCGTAAACCCGCGCTGAGTTTTGAATTTTTTCCGCCGAAGACGCAAGAAGGTTCTGACGCGCTTTTCAAGACAATCAGCGAACTCAAGAGTCTTGACCCGGCTTATGTGAGCGTCACTTACGGCGCCGGCGGCTCGACGCGGCAATTGACGCATGATCTGGTCGTGCGCCTCGCACAAGAGTTGGGCATTACCGTTGTGGCGCACTTGACTTGCGTCGGCGCAAGTAAAGACGAGATAAAACAGATTCTCGAACGTTACGCCGCAAGCGGTATCACGAACATTATGGCGTTGCGCGGCGATCCGCCGAAGCGCACGGATGCGCAAGGCGTCGGCGCTGCCAAGGATGGCACTCTTGGCGCCGCGCCTAAGGAAGCCGCTGGCGAATGGCAGCCGCACCCCGACGGTTTTCTCTATGCGGCCGAGCTCGTCGCCTTTATCAAAAAGTATTTTCCGCAAATGGGCGTCGGTGTCGCCGGTTTTCCCGAGGGGCATCACGCGACGCCGAACCGCCTCAAAGAAATCGATCACCTCAAAGCCAAAGTAGATTCGGGTGCCGACTATATCTGCACACAGATGTTTTTCGACAACCACGATTTCTACGATTTCAAAGAACGCTGCGCTCTCGGCAATATCAACGTACCGATCGTCGCGGGCATTATGCCGATTACTTCGCGTAAGGGCATGCAGCGCATGGCGGAGTTAACGCTCGGCACGCGGTTTCCTGCGAAGCTGTTACGCGCTCTCGCACGCGCCGAAGACGACGACTATGCCGAGAATGTCGGCATTCACTGGGCGACCGAGCAGGTCTTAGATCTCATCGACAACGGTGTCGCCGGGGTACATTTTTATACGCTCAATAAATCGAAAGCGACCCTAAAAATCTATCAGGCGTTGGGTCTCAAGCATTCGCGGTTGGGGTTATAAGAGAATTGATTTGTCGGTCGATTTTTTTTACCAATAACTCTCGATCGCGAAGCGATGGCAGGCCACGTCGCGCGCGAACGGCCACGGGCCACCGTTGGTCGCGAAGATTTGGATTTGTTCGATAAAGCGTATGCCTTCCCACGTCAGTTGCGTATTCGTGATTGGGCGGTAGCTACGGTATCCCATAGCTAGGGATTCCAGATACAGCTCAATCGC
>JAFEGD010000141.1 GCA_018240245.1 Spirochaetota bacterium
GCCACTCGTGTAACTCGTCTTTTTCAACCGCCGCCTGTTCGAGCCGCGTCGCGAGTGCCAACGCGATACAAACGACCGCGATCAAAAAGCCTGCATCCGCAAGCTTCATCGAAGACGCATACGAAAAATAAAACGTAATATCGTTGAGAACCGCAACCGTATAGACGGCAAAACCAAAGAGAACAATCTTCGCGCCCTCGACGCCGCCAATCACTCCGCGGATGGATGCGTAAATTGCAAAAGCCAACGCCGCGGCCATTGCCGTCACCCCGAAAGGCAATCCGAATTTCAAATAGAAAGGTATTAAAACGGGAAAAAATAGACAGCAAACGAGCGCTAACCCCATTGCGATGAGATAAACGTAAGCAGCAAAACGAACCCACGGATGCGTGAGGTGATAGTAACGCAGAGAAAAGCCGACCATTGCAAACGGAAACGTAGCGATAATCGTATGAATGAGTGTCGCGTTCACCGCAAATTCGTTCACCAAATAGTAGCCTAAACCGTTCATGCCGAGAATATGAAACGCCATCGCCAGAGATAAGAGCACAAAATGTAAATTGGCGCGGCGATAGTGCTTCGCCGAGACGAGCGCAAAATGAAAAAGCGCAATCATTAAAATTGCCGCCGCGAGAAAACTCGTAACCAAAAAAATGCGATTATATTTCTGCCGAATCTCGGCGACACCGCCAAAGTAAATATGCGCGTTGCCGTAAACGCCGCCCCCGCCCTGAAAGCCCGTGATTTCAAGATCGAGTTCTTGCGCATCGCCGGGCGCGAGATATTCGTTCTTCACCGTGTACCACGCGAATGCCTCCGACGAATCGCGCGGGAACATATAGTGCGCATTCACCTCGCCTTTCTCGGCGACAAGTTTGCCGTTGAGACGAATTTTTAGCGAGGCAGAAACGGGCGGCAATATCAATCCGAAGTCTCCGCTGCGTAATGCCTGTGGGATTATTAACGTCAGCGTGTAATGCGCCGAAGAAACATTTTCAATACCTTGTAAACGCCATTCTTTATCGATGCGCAATTTTGTTTGAATTCCCGGAGCGGTAAATCGCCAGAAACCGCGCAGCGACACCGGCTCGCGATCTTTCAGCGTCAAAGTCGCATCGTTGATAACACCAAAAAGTGGATGCACCAAAGCGAAAAGGATTGCGCAAAATGAACGCACTTCCGGCTGATGCCAAAAAAGAGAGCCGCAAGTAAAGAGTTTTCAATAAAATACCATCACACTTTTTTGGCACTCGAAAATTTTGACGCTATTTTTTTGAAAATTCCGAAAAACAGTTTAGCTTCGTCGAGGTGTACTGCGCGCGCCAACGCAAAATATGCGCCTAACGCAATCGGTATCGAAAAAGCGAGCTGTAAGAGCGCCGACGCCGGGAAAACATAGAGCCGCAGCACAACGAGCAGCGCGGTAAATATGGCATTGATTCCCAAGATCTTGAGCAACTCTTTCACGAGTCGACTCAAATCTTGCAAGACTTTTCCTCGCCACAAAATTACCGAGTACATGATGACTCCGCACCACGCCGCAATGGCCGAGCCTAACGCAAGCCCTCCGTGCAAAAGTGTTTGCATGAGCGCAAGACTCAACGAAAAATTAAGCACTAACGAAATAGCGGTTACGACCGCCGGCGTGCGCGTGTTCATGCGCGCATAGAGCGAAACGGTGAATAATTTCTGTAACGAATACGCAAGAATACCCGGCGCATAGCATTGTAGCGCCAATGTCGTCACCTCGGTCGAACGCGCGCCAAACGCGCCTCGCTCAAAAATAAGCCGCACAATCGGCTCGCCGAAGACGACGAGACCCGAAACCGCAGGCAGTAAAAAGAAGAAATTGAGGCGCGTCGAGTATTGCAAGCTATCCGAAAAAATTTTGTTAGAACCGCTACCGAGCGATTCGTGGTGTAGCTTCGCAAGCTGCGGCAAACTCGCCGTGGCGACGGCAACGCCGAAAATACCGATCGGCAACTGGATCAGCCGATGCGAATATGTCAACGCCGAAATCGCTTCGGGAACTTTGGCTGTGAGCGTCGTCGCCAAATAGACGTCGATGAGTTGGCCTAATTCTTGCATCGAAGCCGAGAACACCGCCGGCAGCATTAGCGAACCCAACGCTTTAAGCGCCGAGTGGCGAAAATCGAATCGATACCGCGGTGCAAGGTTGCGGCGGTGCACGGTATAGATCTGAAACACGACCTGTGCGACGGCAGCGGCGAGCGTAGCAAACGAAAAAATATAAATCGATTCTTCGCCGAACTTACCGTGCGACCCACGTACAAGAAGCGCATACGCACCGAAGACCACCAATATGACAATATTCAAGAGCGCCGGACCGAAACTTGCCGCCCAGAAAATTTTATGCGAGTATTGAATGCCCATATAGAGCGACGCGACGCTCATCATCACAAGATACGGAAACAACAACTGACTGAGATTGACGATGAGGCGCATTTCGTCGGCGGGTATGCGGTCGTCCGCTAAGATGAGCGGCATCAAATACGGCAATAGTAAGATGATGATTGCGGTAAGGCCGCTCATCGCAATCGCGACAAAGACGATAACCGCCCCCGCCGCCTCGCGCGCCGCTTCTTTTCCCTCGCGCTCGTATTTCGTATAGAGCGGCACAAATGCCTGCGAAAGCGCGCCCTCGGCGACCAAGTTGCGCAGCATATTGTTTAACCGAAACGCAATATCGAACGCCACCGAGAACATGCCTGTCCCGAATGCGTATGCCTTCAGCATATCGCGCAGTAATCCTAAAACGCGCGAGAACGATGTGAAGAGCGAGAAGATCGAAGAGTTGCGCAGCGTCTCGCGCTCGTGCCCTTTGTTACGGTCGGTTTCCATCGTGGTCTTCAAGCGAATCTAATCGAGTTTTGTCGAACCCGAACCGACGCCGCCGCGAAACACCGTTCGCGAAAGCGCGCGGTCGGTCGTAATCCCGCGTTTGCCCGTCAGAATATTGCCCGCGCCGTCTTCGACCGTCACCGGCACATTCGAGTAGAGCATATTCTTCGCTTCGTCCCAAAATAATTCTTCTGTTCGCAGCTTGCGTCCGTGCGGCGCCTCGACAAAAACATTTCCAGAAATTTTCATAAACTTACTACCCTGCTCTAAAACACCGCGCTTCGCCGTCACCAAAGTCGCCTTACCAAAATCTTTCGACTTACGATTGGTTTCAAAATATTCGATATGCATATCGAAAAGATACGTTTCGTCCTTAAGTTGCACGATATACCCTTCGGCGGCCGCCAACCGCCAAAGTAAAACTCCCTTACGAAAAGCCTCTGAGGTAAAATTTCTGAGCGTCGCATCGGCACCGCCGACTTGATCGCTAAACTCCGTCTCGGGAATAAACGCCGAGTCTTTGCGACAAGCGCCGGTGGATGCCAAAAGAATCAAAATAATGACAGCAAACTTGCGCATGCAACCGACGGTAGACGCTGACAATACGCGAGAGTGCGGGTAAATCAAATCCTCTATTTCAACTTTGCCAGAAACGGTCTCACGACCGCCAATAACTGTTCGCGATGCGTATAATGCAACCAGTGTGTCGCATTGGCAAAGTCGTGTATCTCCAGAGCGGGAAATGCGGAGCGCATGAGCGTAACATCCGCATCGCTCACATAGTCGGATTGCAGACCGCGCACAGCTAACGTTGGCCCTAAAAAAAGTGGCGGCGAAAACACCGGAAACGCCGTGCGCTCGGGAGAGTTTTCAATCGCCTGAATATTATTCTGCCAATAATAGCGCTCGCTCGTAGCAGCCGTGCCCCCTTGCACTCGTGCAACATTCATCGCGATAAACTGGCGTACCGTCGCATTCGGCAAAACGCTGGCCATCAGCGTATCGATGTCGCGCCGATTTGCGCACTGGCTCACGTCGAGCTTCTGTGCGGCGATCTCTTGTGCATGCGCCGGCGCGTAGCTGCGCGGGGCAATATCTATAATAACGAGCGCACGGGGTTTATGTTTTATCGAGAAGCTCATCGCCGTCAAGCCGCCCATCGAATGGCCAAACAGTATCGGATTTATGATTTCGTGCTCGGCCAAAAAATCTGCTAAGTCTTGCGTTAAGTCGGTTAAAGTGTGCGTTGCCGTATGCACCGAGACGCCGTGGTTGCGCGCATCGTACGCATAGACTTCGGCCAAATCGGTTAAGCTCTCGGCAATCGAAGTGAAATTTTTCGCCGAACCGAAAAGCCCATGCAGCATGACGATTGTGCGCTCGCGATTGCCCGAATAATATTCGAAATGGAGCTGCATCAATCAGTGAGTGTCACATTTCAATCGATTCGTCAAGCAGAAGTGCGTTACTGCGAGTTCCCTGACTTGGCTCGGCAAGTGGGGGGACTCGCAGTACACCATATCTTACTTTACACATACTCTCTCACACCGATTTATCGCTATGGCTGCGGCGGTACGCTTTTCTGCGAATAAATTTTGGATGAACTGGCAATCCATGGGGCGCGCGCACGAACTCGACAACCTCATGCACGCCGGCGCCAAAAAATGGCCCGCAGCGTTTGCGACCGACTTCATGAAAGTCGGCGAGCTTGCGCCGATCGAGAAATGGGCTGCCGAGCTACGCCAACTCGATGCGCAGACGCTCATCGTCGTCGGCATCGGCGGTTCGTCGTTGGGTGGCGTCGCCTTGAAAGCGCTCGTCAATCGGCATAGCGACAAGTTGATTTTTTGGGAAGGCCCACACCCTGCGACGATGCAGCACATTGCGCAGGTCGCCGAAAATAAACAGACCGCGTTGCTGTTCGTTTCTAAATCGGGTACGACACTCGAGACGCGCGCAAATCTTGCACTGTTTCGTCAATTTTTTCCGGGGGTGCCCGAATATTTCGTGACAAGCGAGCCCGCACAAATCAAAGATTTAGGCGCGACCGCCAAAAATACTTTTTTAATCCCCAAAAACTTGGGCGGGCGCTTCAGCATCGTCTCGCCCGTCGGCATGATGCCCGCGCTTTTCGTTGATTACAACGTCAAAGCATTCTTGACCGCTTTTGCTGCGGCAAATACCGAATGGGAAGTCTCAATCCCCGTTACGGAAAATGTCGCCAAGCAGACCGCAATCCATTTTTATAATCTCTTCGCCGCCCGTTTTTCGGGAGTCGCGTTTTGGGTCTATGCGTCGGAGTTAGTCGATTGGGGCCGCTGGCTCGTGCAGCTTTGGGCAGAATCGCTCGGCAAGAAACCGCATATCACCGCACTGCCAATCGTCGTGCAAGGGCCCGAAGATCAGCACTCGCTCTTGCAATATTTCATGGAAGCGGCGAATCGCCATCTGCACTGTTTTGTACACACCGAAAGTTACGGCAGCCGCGATAGTCTTATCACTTCGGAGACAAAGGGCGACTTCGCCGATAAATCGCTCAGTCAAATTTTGACGGCACAGATGCGCAGCATCGAATCGGCGCTCTCTGCCAAAGAGCGGCCCGTCGCCGAATATCTCATGAGCGGGCTTTCGGAAAGCGAGATGGCGCGCTGGTTTTGCTTTTGGATGCATGTCGTATCGTACCTTGGCTACCTGTGGGAGATCAACCCGTTCGACCAACCAGGAGTCGAGGCGGGAAAAATTATTTGTAAGAAACTCTTGCGCGGCGAAGCGGTCGAAGCGGCGGTCGAGCCGGTCTTCGATATCTGATATGGCTTGGCTTGTCGCGTTCGCATCAGTCGGAGTTCTTCTTATTCTTTTATTCCTCCGCGAGCGGCGGCATATACCGCTCTCGTTTCAAAAATATTTTCCCAATTTCAAACCCACGCTCTCGACGCACCGCGGCTACGGCAAACACGGCCCAATCGCCGAAAACACAGTTTCGGCGTTTTTAGCCTCTGAAAAATTAGGTTTTCGCGCGCACGAGCTCGACGTCAGGCGCACCCGCGATCGCGAAATAGCGTTGCTACACGGCCCGCGCTTAGAGATGACGACGAATGGCTCGGGGCGCATGGAGAATTCGACCCTCGAAGAAATTCGCCGCCTCAACGCCGCACACTATCTCGGCGCCGAAGCACCCCAAAAACCCGTGCCGCTACCGACACTCGCCGAGGTGTTAAATACGGTCTCCAAAAAATCGACGATCAACATCGAAATCAAGCGCGACCGCTGGGATTTAACGCCGGGCGTCGAAGATTTTACCGTGCGCGTGGTGACGCTCGAAAATGCCGAGCGCCGCGTCTGTTTTTCGGGATTTCACTTTTTGACACTCTTCAATCTGCGCCGCTACCGCACAAAAATTCCCATCGGGCTCCTTATCGAACCCGGCGTTTTCGCGCGCTTCAAATTGCTGCTCTATCGGTTTTTACTTTTGCCCGATAATATTCACTTGCACTACTCGACCGCGACGCCACGCCTCGTCGCACATCTCAAAAAACGCGGCTATGGCGTTGCGTTTTGGACGGTCGACGATTTTGAGATCGCGCAGAAGTTGTTTGCGCTTGGCGCCGATGTGGTGATTACGAATCGTATGGATATGCTAAAAAAACTACAGTGATTAGGCGGGAACTCGCTGAAGCGATTTTTTCCCCGATAAGCCCATGCTAATCAGCGCAAATTCTCCCGCAAATCGTACCGATTTGCTCGACGAGAGGCCGAAGACGGCCTGAATTCGCGC
>JAFEGD010000142.1 GCA_018240245.1 Spirochaetota bacterium
AGCTCACGCAACGGTTCGATCTTCATAAACCACTGCGGCGTCGCTCGCATAATGAGCGGCTTATGCGAGCGCCACGAATGCGGATACTGGTGCTTAAACGTCGTCGCATAGAGCAGCGAGCCATTCGCACGCAACTTTTCAATAATCAGCGGATTTGCCTCAAAGACGCTTTTGCCTTCGAGTTCGGCAAATTCGTTCGTGTAGCGCCCGCGGTGGTCGACCGGCGACAACACATCGAGGCCGTATTTGAGGCCCACGTTGTAGTCGTCTTGGCCATGGCCGGGCGCGGTGTGTACGATGCCCGTACCCGCTTCGATCGTGACATGGTCGCCGCAGATAACCTTCGATTCGCGGTCCAAAAACGGGTGATGCACTTTGAGCTTTTGAATATCCGCTATGGAAATCCCTTGCTGGGCGGTGGCGGTGAGCCCCGCGACTTCGAGCACTTGCGGTACAAGCGCTTTGGCGAGTATAAGTCTGCCCTGATTTGTAGTAACTATGACATATTCAATTTTTTCGTTGAAACAGACCGCCAAATTCGCCGGCAGTGTCCACGGGGTGGTCGTCCAGATCACAACAGATAGCCCTGTAGTTTCGGGCGTACCCGACACTACAGGGAATTTCACATAAATCGAAGGCGACTCGTGCTCGGCATACTCGATCTCGGCCTCGGCATGCGCGGACGCGGTCGTCGCGTCCCAATAAACTGGTTTCTTCCCTTTATAGATGAGGTCTTTCAAGAACAAATCGCGAAACGCCTTGAGGATGGATGCCTCATACTTGGGCGACATCGTCGCGTAATAGTTACTCGATTCGTTGTTGACTGCGCTCTTAAGGTCGCTATTATCCCATAGTATACCGAACCGCGTCTGGTCTTCGCCTTGAATCTGGATATACTGCGCCGCATACTCGCGGCAGGCTTTGCGAATGCGAATCGGGTCTTTATCAGACCCATCCTTCTTATTTGCGAGTTTCTTAATCGCCGCAAGTTCGATCGGCAAGCCGTGGCAATCCCATCCCGGCACATACGGCACACGAAACCCCCGCAAGAGATTATATTTATTAAAAATATCTTTAAGTACTTTATTTAATCCATGCCCGGTATGAAACTCGCCGTTCGCATACGGCGGCCCATCGTGGAGTAAAAAGAGTGGAGCATTTTCTGCCTTGCGTTTGGCGTTGAGTTTCTGGAATAAATTTTCTTTTTGCCACAACGCCAAAATATCATTTTCGCGCTTCGCCAAATCGGCGCGCATCGGGTATGCCGTCTGCGGCAAACAAATCGTGTGCTCCCAAGGATTCTTCTCTTTTTTCATATGCTTAATACGGAAGCTAATTGATTCCGTAGGAATGAATTAGCTTCCGATTCAGGGTGTCGCGCAAGTTACGAGCGTGTTCCAAATATCGCGCTGCCGATGCGAACATGCGTCGCCCCCTCGGCGATTGCATGGCGAAAATCACCGGACATGCCCATCGAGAGCACCCTCGCAAAACCGGAGAAAATCCCCCGGCTCGCCACGCGCTCGGAAAGCGAACGCAGGAGCGCAAACGCCGCACGCACATCTTTTTCGTCATCGGTGTGCTCGGCCATCGTCATCAGGCCTTTGACGCGAATCGCCGTAAAGCGAGCGATATAATCGCAAAGCTTGTCGAATGCTTCAGGCATCACCCCCGATTTTTGCGTCTCGCGACTACAGTTCACCTGTATGAGAGCATCGATTGTTTCGCCGCACTCGGAAAAACGCCGGTTCAGCGCATCGGCGAGCGATTCGCGGTCGAGCGTGTGGAGCAACAAACCCGACGGCAATAGCTTCACTTTATTCGTCTGCAACTGGCCGATAAGATGCCAACGTAGATTTGCCGTGGTTGTCGTATTTTTTTTCTCGATAAGTTCGGCGATGCGATTTTCACCGAAGTCGATCTGCCCGAACGCAGCCAACTCATCGACAAGGTTCACCGGATGCATTTTTGACACTGCGATGAGATGGATATCATCGAGCTTGCGACCGGCTGCCGCAGCGGCGTCGGCAATTTCGTGCAAGATGCGTTCGTAATTTTCGTGCAGACTCAAGGACCTTTGAACCCCGGCGTGGCGATTGTCCCTTCGACACCCGTATCGGCAGACGCTGCATAACCAGTCGCCAGATTTGCAGACGCCGCGCCATAGCCGGCATCGCCATAACTCGTCGTCGCCCAGCCAGCAGCGCAGGTCGTTGCCGCTGTGGCGATGGCATTGAGCCGCATCGAACGCTTTGGCGTATTCACACCGCCGTTGACGCCATAACCGCCCCACGGACCAGCCGTACAGCCGGTAACCGCGCTGATCGTATTACCGGCGGCATCGACAATATTGAAGGTACTCTCACCCGAATTCGAAAGAGAGATCGAACTCGTCACATAATCTAAAGCCGTATACGCTTTGCTCGTTTGGTATCCCACGGTATAGACGCTACCCGCTTTGACGACCGCACAGAGCGGCAGAACAACTGCCGCAGCACCCGGCCCGACGCCGCCGAGCTTCCACCCTGAAATACTCACGTCGAAACTATTGCTATTATAGATTTCGACAAATTCGTCTTCAAAAGCGCCGACGCCCGAAGTGTCTTTGCTCCCCATCCACATAACTTCGCTATAATAAATGGAACCCGCCGGTACTCCCACTGTCGGTCGACAACTCGCATACGGGTCGTACCATGAAGAATAATCGGGGATATCGTACGTATTACCCGCTTTATCGTATGGGCCCTCTGCCAAGAGCTTGATATACATTTCAACGCGCGGTGAAACCAAATCGGGCTGAACCGGTCGCGCCCACGTCGAGGCAGTGAAGTCAAACCGGTCTTCGCTATCCGCCGCATTCTTGATCGCATTGTAATGCACTGCCATGTAAGCAAAGTAACGATCGCCGTCTTTAACGGGATGGTTCAAGCTGTTAAAAAGATTATAATCGAGGATGTACGACGACGCATAGCCCTGCGCATCGGCGGCATAGACCTGCAGCGTGTACGTCGTCAAATCGCGGCGAAATTTGCGAATCGGATGGTAGTTGATACCGCATTTATATTTTCCGTAATTGGGGTCGCCCGAAAAAGTCACCTTCATACATTGCCACACATCGGGGTCATCAAAGCCTGCCGGGTCGGCGGGTTTTGTCGCCGGGTAGTTACTCCCCGCGTCGGCCATCAGCATCGGATTATAGGATTTGTAGTTGTTATCGAAACCAAAATAGCCCGGTTCGTTCGTAAAGCCTAAGGCATCGATGTTCTCGTTCTTAAAGATTAGCCCGTCTTCGCATTTTTTGCGATCGCTGGCGGATGCACAGCTTAAGCTATAATCTTTTTTCTTAAAAAGGTAAATAGAAATCATGCTTTGATCGGAGAGTCGTGTGTCGTCTTGAATGCCTCGACTCGTGAGATTGACAACAATCTGCCCGTCGGCGGTTTGTTGGATAGCCCCTTGGTTCGGCGGCTCACCCGTCGAGCCAGCTTTGCACGCAAAAAGACCACACAGCACGGCGAGACACAGCGGAGCTAAGCGAAACCTCACAGTGCAGATTGTATGGTAAGCGACCGATTGGCAACCATTTTTGCTACTCAGTTAAATTGACGCGGTGTCTCAAAACTGTGCGCTGCCACTATGAACGAAGCGAACTATATCATCGCCCAAGCGGCGAATATCCCCGTCACAACTCCCGGTGCACCCGCCGCGGCACATGCTCCCGCAGCAGTTGGTACGGCCGTGCCGAGCGCCCCCAAGAGCGCGACAGCACAACCCGATTCGATGAGCGCACTCTCGAGCTTTGCGCTCCCGGTGCTCATGATCGTTGTTTTCTATTTCTTACTGATTCGTCCGCAACAAAAGCGCGAAAAAGAAAAACAGAAACAACTGAAGGCGCTTGAAAAAGGCGACCGTGTCTTGACCTCTGGCGGTATTTACGGTACGATCGTCGGCATTAAGCAAGAAGAAAATCTTGCAATCGTCAAAATTGCCGACGATGTAAAAGTCGAAGTCGCTATCTCAACCTTAAGCGGAGTCGTCAATAAAGGCGCTGCCGCCTAATTCGATTTTCGACCTCTTGCGTAATGAAACGTCTCGCAGCCACGATGCTTGTCGCGACACTTGTGACAAGTGTATCTACAGCATTCGCTGCGAGCGTTTCGTCTTGCTCAAACTGCATCGTACAAAATATTTTTGACGACGGCGATACCGCAGAGACAGTAGTTACTCCACCCGAACCCAAAAAGCTAGCGCCCGTCGAAAACGACGACGCCGAAGAACCGGCGATAAAGCCGAAGCCGCAACGCAAAAAAAAGCGTGCGCGCAAGAAAAAGCGCGCGGCAAGTAGCGACAGCACCAGCGCGCCGAGCGACTATTCGCCAAAAGAGTTGGCGCGCGCCTCTTATCGATGGGCTCCCGAAACGGAGTCGTTGCTTCTGTCGCGTGAAATGTCTGGTCTCGCGAAAACGCCACACGCCGTAGATGCTCCCAAGGCGCAGGGTACGCCGCTTGTCGCCAAAGCGCCTACGAATGAGGGTGAGAGCCAAAACGCCGCGCAAGAGTTCAAGTTGCCAAAAATCCCGCTGACGCAGGTTTTAATTGTCGCCGGGTTCGTAATTCTGTTTTTGATCTACCGCTTTCGCATCGGCAGACAAATGCGGCGAAAACGCTAACTAAATACGTAATAAAGAAGGAAATCCAGTGAGTGCACAAGTACGATTTTTTCTCATTCTCTCGGTGATCGCTCTTTCGATCGCACTAATTTGGCCGAATATCGGCGAACGGACGATTCGGCTCTACGCCGATGAGACCATGGCGCAGTCGAAACGCGACGAGGCGTTGCAGCACGCCGAGAAATATATCCACGAGCATTATAAAGAAAAATACCATGCGCAGAAAAAGACCGGAAAACCGATTGGTAATCCCAAAGGCGCCGAAGAAACGTATCTGAGCATCACCGGTAAGTTTGTTCAGACCGCGTTCTTAAACGAGCTCGGCCGGCTCGAGGGTATCGACGCGAGCCGCGTCACGCTCGAACCGATGTGGGTCGAAACAAACCTCAAGGCAAAACCGTTCAAATTGGGACTCGACTTACAAGGGGGGATGAACCTCGTCCTCGAAGGCGATTTTAAGAAACTCGAAGAAATCATGCACCGGCAATATCCCCCCGAGATGATTGCCAACTTGCAAAAAGAATACGACGCGGAAAAAGACGCTGAGAAGAAAAAAACGCTAAAAAACAAACTCGACGAGATCAAAAACTCGTTCGACTTTTCAGCGCAGCGTCGCAAGCAAGACGTCGAAGGCGCGAAAGAAATTTTGAGCTCGCGCATCAATGCGAGCGGTGTTTCCGAGCCGTTAATTCGGCTGCAGGGCAACGAACAAATTGAGATTTCGCTGCCCGGTGTCGCCAACCCCGATCAAGCAAAAAAACTCATTGCCTCGACCGCGCGCGTCGCGTACCATCTGCACGACCCCGCTGGTGAAACCGGAAGGCTCACGCAAGAGGCGAACCGCGAGTTCGGCGAGTTCGCGAAACAAGATACCGATTTCAAGCGGCAAGAATTCATCACGAGGCTCGAAGCAAAATTAAAATTTCCGAAACATCTGGGCATTTATCTCTATTACGACAAACGCCCGAACCAGCGCGGCGCTAACGAATGGCAACCGCGCGAATTCATGGTGCTCGAAAACCAACCCGTCTTGACGGGCGATGCGATGAGCCGCACCGTCTACGCAACTGTCGACCCTGAAAAAGGCCAAAACATCGTCAGCTTTGAACTCACCTCGGCGGGTTCTGACTTGTTCGGCAAAATTACAACCGCGAATAAGGGCAAGCTGCTTGCGATTCTCATCGACAATCGCATCCGCTCGGCACCGCAAATCAACGAACCGATTTTAGGCGGCCGCGGCCAGATCAGCGGTAACTTTTCTGCGCAAGAGGCTACCGATTTAGCGCTTATCATAAAAGAGGGAGCGCTCCCCGTGCCGATGACCATCGTCGAAGAGCGCTCGGTTGGCCCGACACTCGGCCAAGAGGCGATCGACGCGGGAGTCAAAGCGATTCTAATCGGTTTTGTGCTCGTATTTGCATATATGTTGCTTTATTACCACGGAGCCGGCGTCGTGGCAAGTTTTGCGCTACTCGTGAACTTGCTGCTCATGTCGGCGATTTTTGCGCTGATGGATTTTACGATCACGCTACCGGGGCTTGCCGGGGTCGTACTCACGATGGGTATGGCGGTCGACTCGAACGTTATTATTTATGAACGCATTCGTGAAGAATTGGCGCGCGGTAAATCGGTGAAGCTAGCCGTCGCGGCCGGGTTCGAGCGCGCGACGCTCACGATTATAGACAGCAACCTCACGACGCTCATTGCCGCCGTAATCTTAGCGTCAAAGCTCGGCGTCGGCCCCATCAAAGGCTTCGGTGTGACGCTCTTTGTCGGTATCGTGACAACGCTCTTTACAGCGCTCATCGTGACGCGCGCGGTGATGGAGTGGCTCGCCTACTCGCTCGAAGTTAAATCGCTTTCAATCGGTTTTGGCAAATACCGAAAGGCGGCCAAACTGGCGACTGCGGCAGCCAACAGGGGGAAAGCATGAACTTGCATGTAATGAAGCTGAAGTGGTTCAGCCTCATCGCCTCATTCGTGCTGATGGTTGGTCTACTGGTTATAACTTTTCATAAATACCACGGTTTCGCGCTCAGTATCGATTTTGCGGGCGGCATCAAGATCGAACTCAAGCACCACGCGAACGTCAACGGAGAATCACTGCGTAACTTTTTTGAAAAAGAAAATATTAACGCGACTGTACAACTTGTCGATAAAGCGTCGGGCGATCGCGTAAAAATTGAAATCGGCGGCAAGGCACAACAAGATCTTTCTATTCGCGCCGAAGCCGCACGCGCTGCTCTTGAGAAAGCGGGCTATCCTATCAATGCGATCGATTACACACGCTACTTGATTCAATCGAAATTGATACCGCCCAACGCAGAAAAAATTGAATTTTCGGCGGCAGAGCAAGTCGGCCCGACTGTCGGTAAATACTTGCAGACGAACGCACTCTATTTGGTCGGCATCGCGCTTCTCATGATAACAATTTATGTGGCATTTCGCTTTCGATTCAATTTTGCCCTGGGCGCTCTCATCGCGTCGGTACACGATCTCATTATCACCGTGGGCGTCTTGGGCGTCTTGCAAATTCCGTTGTCGGTGCC
>JAFEGD010000143.1 GCA_018240245.1 Spirochaetota bacterium
AAGAAAAATTTACCGAGCGCGTCGAAAAATCGCTGCACCTTTATCTCAACGTCAAAACGAGCGCAGACCTCGAAGCGATGATCGGCCGCGTCAAATCGGCGCTGCGTAAATATTCGGGGAGCAACCCCGTCTACTTATATTGGCGCGAGGCCGACGGCGGGCCGCTACAGTCGATCAAAGCGCACTCGAGTTTTTGCGTTAAATACGACAAGACGCTCTTGAAAGATGTCGGCCAGCTTTTGGGCGAAGAAAAATACGCGCTCTTCAAAGTCGGCGGCCGCATGGAAGCGGCAAGCGGCGCGGCGGTGTGATAGCTTCCACTTTGGTGACTATCGCACCTTTTACTTTACGCATGCGGCAAACCTCGAGACATGCGCCTATGCGAACACTGCTTCATTACATTCCTCAATTCATCTTTGCGATAGCGCTTATTTTACCCGCCTGCAAATCGGGCGGCGACAAACCGAAAACGAACGACGGTTGGGTAACCGTAACCGGCGTTGCGCAGATTCAGAACAACAACATGGGTCTTGCGAAAGACGAGGCGCTGAAAGATGCAAAGCGCGTTGCCGTGCAAGAGGTTTTAGGCAGTGTTGTCTCGGCGCGTAGCGATGTGAAAAATTACGAATTGGTTCGGCAGACCGTCACCAGTAAAAGCGAGGGATTGATCGAGAGCTTCGAGATACTCTCGTCCGACGCGGTATCGGCCAACGAATACCATGTCAAAATCAAAGCGAAGGTGAGCGAGAAACTCATCACGCAGACGATCGAGGAAGTTGTCGCATCGCAAGGCAAACCGCGCATGATGGTAATTCTCGACGAAACATTAAACGACAAAGTCGACCGTAACAAGATTGCGCAAACCGAAATCGAATCGCAATTCATTGCGCAAGGCTTTCCTTTTGTCGATAAAAGCACCGTGGATAAAATTCTCAAGAGCAATCGTCGCAAAATTTCTGCTGCATTGGGCGGCGATAACTCGGCCGCACGCGAACTCGGCGTCGACGCGGGCGCTGAAATCATTCTCGTCGGTTCGAGCCGTGTTAAGTCGGCAGGTAACGTTGCAGGCTCGCAGCTAATTTCAATGCAAGCCGATATTAACGTGCGTGTCATCGATATCAACACCGGCAAGATTTTGACCGCCGACCAAGAGCACGGCGCATACCCACATATTAACCCCGATACGGGTGCGATGCTCGCGGTAAAACGCGCGGTACCGCCGCTCAAAGATAAACTCGTCGCCGACATCGTGCGTCTGTGGGATGTCAACCGCGCAAACACCATCGCGCTTTTAGTCACCGGCCTCGACTACGAAAAACTTATGGTTCTACGCGGCGAACTTAGCGAAAAAGTGCGCGGCGTGAAAGCTGTGAACCCCAAGGGTTCGGCGGGCAAAGCCGCAAAACTCGAAGTCGAGTTCGAGGGTTCTTCGTTCGATTTGGCCGATCGACTTTTAACCTCGGGACTAACGACGAAACTTAAAATCGGCGAAGTGAAACCCAACGCACTCGACGTGAGCGCTAAATAAATTACGCGGCGTAGTCTTCGGCCAACAGCAAACCGATTTCTGTACCTAAACGCAGGTCGTCGATTTGCCCAAAAAAATGGCGACGCAGGCGCCCCGCTTTGTCGACCAAGAGCACGGTCGGAGTGCCTTGTAGTCCTAATTTTGCCATTGTTTTAGGAATCGGCAGCGAATCGCTGGGCATATCAATCGCAATCGGATAATCATATTTGAACTCGTGAATATATGCCTTGAGCGCTGCCGGAGTCATCGCATCGTGGTGCTCAAAAACTGAATGCAAGCCAATAACCGTCAGTAACTCCGCCTTAAAAAAATTACGAACTTTTTGAATTTGCGGCGAAGCGTGTTGCACGCAACCCGGGCACAGCATTTGAAAAGCGTACACGAGAACAACTTTACCTTTTTGATCGGCGATCGAAACGGGTGGCGCGTTCAGCCATTCGCTCGCTTCAAGCTCTGGCATTAGGGGTGCATCTATCGCCATGAAGCCTCGTTCGCAACAAGCGCTGCGCAAGCCTTTAAGAGAATTTCATGATCTTTGACGAGCGCGTTGCGGTGCGAGTCGGCAATCGCCTTCGCCATTGTTCGCCCGACGATAGGGATATCAACGTGTACATGTACTTCGTAATTGCGTACCGTGAGATTGTCGGCCAAAGCGATGTACGGGCAGCGCGCAGAAATTTTTACTTTCTCGGGAGCGTATTCTGACTGCATCGAAAATTCGCTCATATTTGTTTCTGTATTAAAATAATTCGTATCGACCATTTCAAGCATTTTTTCGGGAACCATTTTTTTCACGATTTCGGGAATCGCCGCGCCGAGGCGAAAACGCCGCTTTGTAATAACTATTGCACCGTCGCGCTCGGCACTTAAAAGCTCTTGCGCCTTGAGCCCAGGTTGGCTGTCGATGTCGTTATAGCGCATTTCGCGCGCGGCAATCACCGTTTTTATCGGATACGGAAATTCTTGCCTAAGCTCGTAACGCATGGCTCAGAAAGTTTTTGACCGACACTCTGTCTTTCCGAATCTACCTTTGTGCAAAAGGCGACAATCGAGCATCGGTTTCCATTTTCGTTTGAAAATCTCGTACACATTCGCGAAGAACGCTACGAGCACCTCGATATCTGGGATATGTTCTCGCTCGCGACGTTATTAAAAGAAGATGTGAAGGGCGATATACGTACACGCGAATACAAATTGCAGATTCGCACCGCGCTCCCCCTCTTTGCGCAAAAATTACTCGCAAACGGCGAAGCGCTCGCGTGCTACGAAGTCACAACACTCAACGAATCAACACGCGAATACCGTTCTGATACGCGATTACAAATTGCCAATTCGGCAATCAGCTTTCAAGAACGCTCGCTTTATACGGGTGACAGCAAATCAAGCAAGCGCAGCATCAGCATCGAAGCGAACGTGCGTATTCCGGGCATCGGCAAACTCATCGAAAAGCTCATCGTTCACGAATTTCGCGAACAGAGCGCTGTCGATTGCGAGCGTATCTTGAAATTTGCGAAGGAAAAATATAATCTATCGCAATAGTGGTTTTGAGACGCGCACTTAATCTTTCTTAACCAGCGCGAGGGTACGGCGACCCAAAATAATTGCCCCGGGTATAAGCGACGAAAAGGCGCTGATGCCAACTGCCATCGCATAAATTAACGTCCGCTGTGTGGCCGAAATTTCGAGCTTCAAGGCAGCAAGATCGTTGCCGGAAATTTTTGTAAGCCATGGTAATTCGGCTAAGTGTTGCTGCAAGATACGGAGCGCAGGTTCTGATAGGTAGAGAGCCAACGCGGAGTGAATAAATCCCCATAACGCGCCTTCGATGGCAAGTAAGAACCACAGAAAAAATAGCGAAGAGCCAAATACGAGATAAAGACCAAACTCGTAGCGGTTTTGCACCGCAAGTAGCGCGAACGAATTGGCGAGAGCGATCGCCGCAAGGCCGCCTAAAATAACAGCGATCACTAAAAATATAATATCGAGTTTTTCGAGAGATTTCAAGACCGCGTCGAATTTCTTACTCTGCTCGGGAACCCTGAGCCGTGCCGCGCGCGCAGCTTTCAAGATATCCGGCAAAACTTTTTCGTTGGCGATTTCGACAAAAATTTGATCGAAGCTGTTTAAGGCATTCAGTTGTTTGCGCTCGCGGTGTTTTTTCTGCACCCATTCGATCGGTACACCGAGCGCGGAGACAATGCCGGGCGGTGAAAATCCGCAGACGACCAGCAGCGCGTCTTCGGTCATTTTCCATTTTGTGCCGACGATGCTCTGCCCTAATAGAGCGCGCAACTTCATGCCGATAAGATTGTCGGCACTCACGTTCGGGAGTCCGTTAATCATCGCATACGCATACATGATTTCGAGATAGCTTTCTGGCACAACCACGGGAATCTCATCGATCGTTTTACCCTTATCTTCGACCTGCGTACCCTTGTACGGCATGCGGCAGCGCAAATATGGCTTGAGCATCGCGTGCGGCACGCCTTGCAAAACAAGATCGAAACTGAACCCGAGTTGCGATAAAAGCGGGTCTTCAAAACGCCCGATTGCGGGCTGCTGTAAAAGCTGCGTCGCCGTCACATTCTTCACATCGCCGGGCTTTCCCCATTGTTTCGCGCGTTGCAGCGTCTTCGTCGTGATCGGCATCAGGTTGTCTTGTTCTTGGCGAAACTTATCCCAGTTTTTTGTGCCTTTGCCCATAAGTGAAATTTCGGGCATCAGGCGGATTGTCTGCGGCGGCAAATTTAATTCCATCTTACGGCGGATCATATTCTTTACCGGCTCGAGTACCCCGAGAATAGTTATTACAACGAGCAGCGAAAGAAAGAGTCCGAGCGACGAAAGCAAATTGCGCACAAAATGCTTTCGCGCAATAAACACGATGAGATAGAGCCGACGATAAACGAAGCGTAAAATATTCATAATATTTTTTTCTGAGCAGCACCTTTCACCGTATGACTTCTGGTACCGCGCACGGTAATATTACCATCTTTGAGATCGTAAACGCGATCTGCCCGCTGCATAATATAATTGCTGTGAGAAGCGCAGACGAGGGTTAATCCCTCTTTTTTGAGACCTTCGAGTACGTCGGCAATCGCATGTTCGGTGATGCCGTCGAGATTGCCCGTCGGTTCGTCGAGTAGCAAGAGCGGCGGGTTCATGAGTAGCGCCCGCGCAAGACCCGTGCGTTGCGCTTCGCCACCCGAAATTGCCGTTGGGTATGCCTCTGCGCGGTGTGCTATCCCTAAGCGCTCCATTTGTTCTTGCACTTTTTTTTCGGGCAAGCGCACCCCTGAAAAAAGTACAGGAAAGCGGATGTTTTGTTGCACAGTCAAGAAAGGCAGTAGTCGAAAATCTTGAAAGAGAAAGCCAATATTTTTTTTCCGAAAACGACCCAAGCCAAATTCGCCAAACGGGCCATAAACGCGCTTGCCCGAAAATAAATATTCTCCGCGCGCAGGCTTTTGAAAGCCGCCGAGAATATAGAGCAACGTACTTTTGCCGCTACCGGATTCGCCGGCAATTACCGAAAACGACCCATGCTCGAAAGTAAGATTGAGATTGTCGAAAATACGCCGTTTGCCGTACGCAAAATTCAGATTTTTCAGCTCTATTAACGGTTTAGTCATGCTCGATTTCATAAATTGAGATATTCTTGTATGCCTGCGAGGCGACAGTATTGTAAAGACAAATAACCTCGGTCTTGCGGCCGCGTTCGATGTTAAAAATTACCGACGACAACTGCTCGCGTAACAAGAATATCCCGCGCCCATGCGGGTCGTGCAAGCCTGTCGGCAAACCGGTTTGCGGGTCAAGCGTTAGATGCCGATGCAAACGAAACAAAATTTCTTTTTTGGTGAGCCGGCCATGGGGGTCGCTACACGCGAGAATGATCCAATCGTCGCAAATGCCGAATTGCAGAGTAAATCGATCTTCTTCGTCGAGTACAATGTCTTGGTGCGTGAGCAAGATATCCTGATGCGAATGTTTTGTCTGGTACTTGAACTCTCCCAGATCGTTGATTGGCGCACGAAAAAGCGCGTTCGAGGTAATTTCGTCGAGAACGAGCTTGATCGTCGCCTCGGGCGCTCTACGCTGTTGCTTTAGTTGTGCGGCAATTTTATCGCTGAGGTTGCCGCGTTCGTAGAGCGAACCGACGGTGGTCGAGTAAAGCGTTGCGTTCGCAAACGGACGGGGAAAATCGCGCAAATTGACGGACTCTTCGCGCATTTGCGGAAAATATTTTTGCACGCCGAAAATATCTTGCGACAGAATCTTATCGACAGTCACTTCGATTTCTTTAAGGCTCATTCGTCCATGCTTTGTAATAATCTGCGAAAAGCCCTGCTCTTTAATAACATCGATAAATTCATTCACATCGTACGAAGTGATAACAACAATCGGTAGATTCGTACGCACTTTACGCGCCATTCGACCCAACTCGAACCCGTTCATTTCAGGCAACTTGATGTCGGTGATGAGCAAATCGATATCGGGATTCGAAGCCAGCGTCATGAGAGCCGATTCGGCGTTGTTCGTCACTTGTACGTCGTAGCGCGAAAAAAGATAATCGCGAATCGCGAGTTGAATGGACTCGACATCTTCAACGAGCAAAATTTTTCCCGTCGTCCGATTCCCTTGAACGCCGAAATCTAGAAATGGCGAAGATGCAATTTGGCTCATACGATTAGCGGCAATTCTATTGTCACTCGCGTGAACGGCTTGCGGGACGCAATACGAATTTTACCATTGTGTTCGGTAATAATTTTGCGCGCAATAAATAATCCCAAGCCACGATTCTTACCGCCTTTTGTAGTAAAAAACGGTTCGAAGAGGCGCGTTAAGCGTTGCTTGGTAATGCCGCCTGCATTATCTTTGAATGTGATGCGCGCCATATTGCCCGATTTGCGAACGCGAATTTGTAATTGGGTCGCTGTCGTCGTAGCTTCGCGAACGTTGGTGAGCAAGTTTTGCCACACGCGCCGAAGACGTGCCACTTCGCCAGCGACAATCAGCGGTGTTTCGGCCCGTTCAAATTTTATTGTGAATATGCTCGGATGTTTGTGTGGCTCTTCGACAAGCGCCGCTAATTCTGCGCCTAAATCAATCGGTTTCAGTCGATACGTTTCTCGACGATTCAGAGATTTTAATTCTTCGAGTAATTGCGCTAATGCGCTCAGATCGCTTTCGAAAGCATCGAACAATCTATGTATCGCAGGCGCGCGCACCAGATTGCGACACGCCTGTAGCGTCAGATTCATTCCGGTTAGAGGGCCGTTCATGTCGTGCGCAATTGTGCGCACAAAAAGTTCGAGTGTAGTATTTTTAGCGTGTGCAAGCCGCTCTTGGCGACTCAGGCGGCGTTTCGGTGTCGGTTTTTGGCCGTCGGTCGTAATAGCTCCAACGGCCTGTTAGGATTAATAGCGCAACGATTTTTTCAGACGATTGATCGTCTCTACGTCGCCATTCGACGCACCGCGCTTCTGAAATTCAAAAGTAAAGCGAAATAATTTTTCGAAATAAATCAGATTCTCGATATAATAATCGCGCTTAAATTTTAGACGATTGGGGTTTGTTGGATCATTTTCGATATCGGCAAGCTTAACTTTATAGTCGGGAGTTTTTTCAGCGATTTCGGTTGGTTTATTAAACGAGGTTTGCAAGAGTAATTCATTTGGATTTCCTTGCACGGGGTTAGGGTGCGATGCCTTGGTGTAATATTTATATTGTTCGTAGAAATTTTGGTCGTCAACAATCGTTTTGATGCGCGAAAGATTCTTGCCGCTAAAATACAGCCGCATTGTCTTTACAGCAGTTCCGACCGGCTTCGCATAGTTAAACGATTGCGAATTAAAAGTATACGCTTGCAGTTCGATATATTCGCCGTCTTCGTCTTTTCCGGTAGCAAAGACCGTTTGCGTTGGCGTAAGTTTTACTTTGGGCGCAATATCGCGTAATGTATATAACGCTTGTAATCGCTCTGAAACCTGACGAATTTGATCGTCGAGACGTTTCTCGGTTTCTTGCAAATCAGCGGCTTTCTGGCTATCTTTACCCGCCTTGTACGCATCTTCTATTGCCACCAACGATATTGTCATCGCTAAAGCACTTAACAACACCAGACTTTTCTTAATATTATTCAGCATACGGTATGCTCCCTTTCTATGAATTCCCCTTTTTGTATCGACCGCCGGTCGCGTAAACTGAAATTATAGTCAACTTTTTCTCTCCGGTTTTTTCAAAAGAAAAAAATGTCGTAAAACAGAGAAAATCATCGTACAAGAATCAATCCCCCTCGTGTATCGAAAGGTTACGCTTCGAACCCGCAGGCACCGGCAGCGTATCGCCCTTACGAATCGGTTTCTGCTCGACCTTGATCATTTCGCGAATGTAATTGGGGAGCGCAAGTAGCGAGTGGTGCGTGTCTTCGTTATAAAATTGCAACGGCGCAAGATTGTGCTTGGCGAGTCGTTCGAGAATAGTTTTTTTCTCGACGCTCGCCGGGTCTTGCGTTTTACTTGCGAGTGCAAAACCCCACAGCGTGCCGTATAACGGGACATATTGCGTCATTGGCTTGACGATCGGGAAAACCGATTTTAACGTCCAATAGAGTTTACCGAATAGTTCGGGGCGCGTGATCGGCGACTCGATATGTAAACTCAGAATGCCCTTGTCGCTCAAAATTTTTGCAATCTGCGCATAAAACTCGTGCGTGTAAAGTTCGATCGAAGGCCCGAATGGGTCGGTGAGATCGAGTAACACTTGGTCGAAAACTTCTTTGGTTTCGAAAACATATTTGATGCCGTCCTCAATCCGCAGCTCAAGCTTCGGGTTTTTGAACGCATCGCCGCAAATGCCGGGGATATGCTCTTTGCACGCATCGACAACGCCGCCGTCGAGTTCGACCATCACAACCTTTTCGATCGTTTTATATTTCAAAAATTCTTCGGCTGCGCCGCCGTCGCCGCCGCCGATGACGAGCGCTTTTTTGGGTCCGTCGATCGTGATGCCGCCGACGTGCGCAAGCGGCTCGTGATACAAAAATTCATCGCGATCTGAGGTTTGAAAAACGCCGTCAAGACGCAGCATGCGACCGTGGCGCGGCAGCTCGTGGATTTCTAAATCTTGAAACTTGGTGCGCGTTTCGTAGAGTTTTTTTTCAGTACGGAAAAAATATCCCATGTCGGGGTTGAGGGTTTCGATGAGAATATCGTCGCGTTTTTTATCTGCCATGCGGTAATATTTCTTCCGTGAGACAGGGCGCACAGCTATGAACAGCTTGCTGTTTGTGGGGGAGCGAGGTTTAGCCTCCAGAATGTAATCATTTCCTCTAAAAAACCAGCTTCCGGATCCCATTTTCCGCAGGAATAACCATAGTTAATACTAAAGAATCGTCGGAGTATTCGTCGTGCTGGTTTTAGCCAGAGCTGAATAATTCCAAAAATTAGCGACGAAACACTCACACGTAGCGCAGCCGCCACATAGTGCAAAGTATCGTACTCCGCCGCCGTAAATCGCACCGATATTATCTTAAAATTTATGCCGGTACGATTATACCGCCGCGTCACGCCGCGCTGCACTTCTTTGCGCATCTGAATGCGCAGATATCTCTGTCCAAATTGCATAATCTCTTGGCGATGGCGTCGCCATTTTATAGCGGCGCCGTCCGGCAGACTAATGCTGGTTACTAAGGGTGATTTCATTGGGTCTCTCTATATATTAAATACCAAAAAACACCCAATTTTTCTCACAAAATGAGAAAAAAACTAGGTATCGTCGAGAATATTTAGAGATTTATCGAGAAACGAAACAAAACGCACGGCGGTTGCTGTCGGTGTTTCAATTGGCGTTCCACCCCAGACCGCTTTCTTGACCCGCCATTGTGCGAGTGCGCGATTGCGTTCGTCGATCGCGCCCGGCGTGCGGATTTCCCCCGTCAACGATACTTGGCCCGCAACGGCACGGCTCTTCGCAAGTGGGCGCTCAAGATAGCTCGACGCCATTGCAAAGAGCAGCGCCAGATCGCCCGCTGGCTCGACCAACGCCGTGCCGCCGTTGACGCGCACGAACACGTCGCACTGCGAGAGCTTGAGACCACAAAATTTTTCGAGAATCGCCGCAATGAGATGAATGCGGGATAAGTCGATATTCTCGCCGATGCGTCGCCCGTTCGCGAAACCCGTCGGTGTGACTAAAACTTGAATTTCGAGCGGCATCACGCGCGTCCCTTCGAGTTGCGGAAAAAGACAACTGCCGAGTCCGCCAATTTCTTGCACGGGTAATAGCGAGTCGGCATTTTCGACTTCGATAAAACCCGTGGGTGTCATTTCTAAAATCGCCGCTTCGCCCGTCGCGCCGAAGCGATTTTTCACCGCACGCAAAAAGCGATAGCGCGACGTTGTGTTTTGCTCGAAATACATCACGGTATCGACGGCGTGCTCTAAGAGCTTCGGCCCCGCAATTTGCCCGTCTTTCGTAATGTGCCCGGTTAAAACGAATGCGACTTGTTGCCGCTTCGCAAACTCGATAATCTGTTGCGTCGCTTCGCGAATCTGTGTTGGCGAGCCGGCAAAACCGCTACGCTGATCGGTATACGCAGTTTGGATTGAATCGAGAAAAACAATCGGCGTTTTTTTTTCTAATACGTATTGTAAGATTTGCTTTATGTTATTGCCTTGGATAATGTCTAGATCCGCCGTAAGGCCGAGTCTTTCAGCGCGCGCGTGTACCTGCTGCAAACTTTCTTCGCCCGTCACATACGTTGCCGGTGTGTTGCGCATGAGCTCGAGTAGCAACGTCGATTTGCCGATACCCGGTTCGCCGCCGATGAGAATGACGCCACCCGGCATGATACCGCCGCCCAAGAGGCGATCGACCTGTCGCATACCCGAAGAAATGAGAGCTTGTTTGTCTGCGGCAACAATTACTGTGTTATTTAGCGACAACGAATCGACGCCACCTGTCCCGAAGCGATTTTCTGAAAGCGAGTTCCACGCTTTGCACGACGGACATTGCCCGAACCACTTAGGAAACGTATCGCCGCATTCGCTGCAAAGATAATCGATTTTTGTATTCTTCGTTTTCATTTCAAGTGTCGCCTGCAAATAAAAAAGCCCACGCTACCGTGGGCTTTTTCGTGTCTATGGGAATAGCTTTATTTTGCGTAAAGCAACTCACCCGTTTTTTCGGCGACGTCCCAAACCATGGTGCTGACCATCAACACCACAAATGGAATCGAGAGCACGGCAAAACCGATGATTAGCTTCTCTTCCCATTTGAGGTGCATGAAATACAGCGCTACCAAAAGGCCTTTGAGCGAAGCGATGAGCATCGCAATCGTAATGTTAACGGCTACAGAACCAAAATCCACTTTGGAAATTTTTACCGTCACGATCGTTAAAATCACCAGCGCTGTAAAGGTCAGCACTAACTCTTTCATGTGCGAATGCGGTTGATGCGTATCTGCGTGTGTCATGATTGCTCCTTAGGAAACCAAATAGAGTAGAGGAAATAGATAAATCCAGATAAGGTCGACAAGGTGCCAATAAAGCCCACCGACCTCGACAGGAGTATACCAGCCGGGGTGAAACTCCCCTTTAAGCCCTTTCTTCATAACCCAGATCAGTAAACCCAGACCGATAATAATGTGAAGGCCGTGGATACCTGTCATGATAAAATACAAGAAAAAGAACATGCTGGCGAAAGCCGGCTTGCTCTTGTCGGTGCTACCGATATTAGCAAGATTGAATGGAATGACTTTACATTTTTCGACTTTGATATCGTCGCCGTGGTGTTTGTCGAATGTCTCTTCGCATTTGTTGTCGGCTTTGAGCGCTTGGTAAAGTTCGGGTGCAATCGCTTGTTTTGCCAATTCGACTTCGTGCATTTTATGCGAGTATTCGAATTTTTTATTTACCAAGAACACAATACCGCAAACGATAGTTACTGCAAAAAGGATTAACATGAGCTTGTTGTTACCGCGCTTAACTGCTTCGATGCCCCACGCGACGGTAAACGAGCTAAAAAGGAGTATAATCGTATTTGCGGTACCGAACGCCACGCTCAATTCTTTCGCCGAGGCGTGAAAGCCCGCGCCGTCGCGATAATATGAAATAGCGTACGCTGTGAAGAGAATTGCAAAAAGCAAAATCTCTGTCGCAAGAAAAAGCCAAATACCAAAACGCGACATCGAATAGACCAACGGGGCAGGGTTGCCCCAGAGGCTGCCGTCGCGAACTTGGCGCCCTTCGTAGGTTACATAGCCAGCTTGATTTGAACTCATATTATAACGTACTCCTTATTTTTTAGCCGAACGGGGTTGTCCGTCGCGGCCATATTCGTACGGCCATTCGGTAATTGTCGGAACTTCATGAAAGTTATGCTCGGGCATCGGCGACGATAGCTTCCATTCGAGCGTGTTTGCGTTCCAAGGGTTATCTCCGCAAGGTTTGCCTTTGAAGCTTGAAATGAGGAGGTTCAAGATTGCCGTAAAGTAACCCGTGCCTAAAATATACGCACCGATTGTTGAAAGCATGTGGTAGATGTGGAAAACCGGCTCATAGTCGTAATAGCGACGCGGCATGCCTTGCGTACCCATCAGAAACTGGGGAATAAACGTCAGGTTAAAACCGATGAAAACAAAGCAGAAACTCACAACGCCAAAGCGTTCATTGTACATACGCCCTGAGATTTTCGGCATCCAATAGTAGAGTGCCGCCATAAGAGAAATGATCGTACCACCTTGAATTGTATAATGAAAGTGCGCGACCACAAAGTACGTATCGTGATAGCTCATATCTACCGCTGGCGCCGCAAGGGGTAAACCAGTCAAACCACCAATCGCAAAGAGAAAAACAAACGCCAATGCATAGAGCATTGGAACTTTTAATTCAATTTGCCCGCCGTAAAGCGTCGTAATCCAGTTAAAGACTTTGATTGCCGTCGGGATTGCAACGAAATATGTCAGCGTTGAGAAAAAGATAACTGCCGATGTCGAAAGCGTACTCACGAAAAGGTGGTGCGCCCAAACCAAGAAGCTGATACCTGCAATCGCGAGCGAAGAGTAGGCGATCGCTTTATATCCAAAAATCGGCTTACGTGCAAATACCGGAATTATCTCCGATACGACACCCATTGCCGGAAGAATCATGATATAGACGACGGGGTGCGAGTAGAACCAAAAGAAATGTTGAAAAAGCGAGGGGTCGCCGCCTAACGCCGGGTCGAAAAACCCGATACCAAAGAAGCGTTCGGCAATGAGAAGCAATAGTGTAATTCCAATGACCGGCGTTGCTAAAACTTGAATAAGCGCCGTTGAATAAATCGACCAAACAAATAGTGGCATGCGCATCCACGTCATGCCCGGTGCACGCATCTTATGGATAGTAACTACAAAGTTTAAGCCGGTGAGAATCGAAGAAAAACCCATGAGAAAAGCGCCAAACGTAAGCGTAATAACGCTCGTGGTACTCTTCGTGCTATAAGGCGTGTAGAATGTCCAGCCAGTATCCGCAGGACCGCCGCCGAACGGGTTGACCAAACCGTATAAAATTACCAAGATTCCTGCAACATAGATTTGATAACTAAACCGATTCAAAACCGGAAACGCCACGTCGCGCGCGCCGATCATAATCGGCATAAAGATATTGCCAAACGAGGCGACGATGCCGGGCACGATAAATATGAAAATCATAATCGTACCATGCAGCGTAAAAAAGATGTTATATGTTCTTTCGTCGATATACGTTTTACCCGGAAAAAGCAATTCAGTGCGGAGCAAGAGTGCGAAGACGCCGCCGACCATAAAAGCTAAGAGGCCGGTATAGAGATACAAAAGCCCGATGCGCTTGTGGTCGACGCTCGAAAGCCACGACATTATACCTTTCTTACTTAGAAAATTTTCACTATGCGCGTGATCGGCGGTGTGTGCTACAGATGACATTCTTTCCTCCCTCTTATTTTAACGACTTAATAAAAGCAATGAGCGGTTTTACGTCCGCTTCTTCAACGCCCATGTTCGGCATCGCTGCATAGCCTTTCACCACTTTAACAGCGGGTTTCAACATCGATTCGGCCAGATACGCATCGTCGGCGACGACTTTTGCGCCGGTGGTGAGCTCCACCTGATGACCATAAAGCCCCTTATACGTGGGGCCTGCGCCCGGGGTACCATTCAGCGAATGGCAAGCCAAACAACCCTTGGCTCCGTATAGCTCTTTACCTTTTGCAATCAGCGCTGTCTCATCGACAGGCCCGCCGGATGCGTCTTGGTCGAGTTCTTTTTGTAGTGCAGCTAAACTTGCAGTCTTCCACTGCTCATATTCGGCAGGTTCGACAACTTTGAATTTACCTAACATGCCGGAGTGTTTGTTACCGCAATATTCGTTACAGGTGATGACAAACTCGCCCACAACCGTTGGCTCAAACCAAAGACGCGACGTCAGACCCGGTACGACGTCTTGCTTTACATAAAAAGAAGGAACAGTGAAACTATGAATAACGTCGGTAGAAGTCATCTGCATGACATATTTATGCCCTTTAGCAATCACAAACTGGACTTGATCTTTCATGAGTTCGTCTTGCAGTTTGTGCGCTTTGATCGACTCTTCAGTTGGATTGACGTTTTTTGATGTCAATTTAATGCAGCGCTCGGCGTTTGTTTTTGCATTTTTAACGCAATAAGGGTATTTTACTTCCCAAGACCATTGCCGTGCCGTCAGTTGGATTATTTCAGCATCTTTTGGCATCGCGCGTAATTTAACGAAAGAAGCGACACCAAAATAGAAAATTACAGCGAGAATAATCGTCGGCAGTACAGTCCAAACAACCTCGAGTTTCGTATCGTGCGTAATATACGGCGTTTGAATATTCGCTTCGCCTTTCTTGCGACGATACTTAAAAACAAAATAAATCAACGCACCTTCAACGAGTATAAACGCGACAAGGCTGATACCGTTAATAAAATCAGCGGCAAATTTCACCTCTGGAGCTAAACTCGATGCGGGTTGTGCATGGCTAATAAAGCCAAAAACAGACAGAAAAAAATTAGTCATGGATTCCTCTTCAAGAACATTTGTATACTAAAATTACGCCTTTTTGCGTCTTTCTCGGAGCCAAAGTAGAGCAACAAAACCGACTAGAAGAATGCCAGCTGTGATAGACCCCAAACGCATTACGCGCCACGCGACCAAGCTGTATTTACGCTTCACGGGGTCAAAGGAATAACAAGTTAAAAGTAAACGATCGCTAATTGTTTTACTAATCTTTCCTTCGCCGGCTTCTAAAAGCGCTAAATGAAAATCTGTCGAACTGTATTCGACTCCATATAAATAACGCGAAATTTTTAAGTCGGGTGTAGTAACAATGATGAGCGCAGGATGCACATATTCAGTGTCGGTTTTTTTCGGGTTAGTCGATGTTTCTTTGAGATACTTAAAACCGATCGAATTCGATATAGCGCCGATATTTTCTACTGCACCCGTTAAGAAACGCCAGAAGGGAGCAAAATTTTGAATATTCGTTTCGTTGACCGCAGATAATTTGCGCAAATAATTCGCTTGTTTTGTTTTCGCTAAGTTAGGCCCTTCGTCGGGATTAAAACTGTAGGTGATAATTTGATAGTCCTTGCCTAGTTTATATTCTTTTTCGCGTTCTATCGCCTGCAAAAGACCATTCAGCGTTAACGTACACAGATGCGGGCAATTGTAATAAACCGGCGCAATAATAATCGGCCGCTTCCCATCGTGTAAATCTTTGAGTTTGACCGGTTTGCCCGTTTCGTCTACCATTTGCAATGGCGATAAATCGACACCGAGTTTTTCATCAACTGTCACCTCTAAAGGCGGCGGTGTTTTTGCCAGCGTATCGTCGGCGGGCGGTAGATCGGCAAACGCCGGAGCAATAAAGGCTATGTTGACTAAAATCGCTTCTAAAAATTTCTTTGTTCGCATAGCCAATCTTTGGCACAGCGGAATTGTAAGTCAGGGTGAAACTCTTTTTTGGATAAGTCCACACGATTTTTCAGCGGATACTGGCAACTTCGCAAGCAGCAAAGCGACTTGGCTTGCAAAGTCGCGGAGCGCTTAAGCAGCGGTTTTCATAAAAACCGCGAGGCTTGCGAAGTTGCCAGTGTATAAACACTCATACGGTGCATTCGCTATCCGCTGAAAAATCGTGTGGACTGGATAAAATCGATAATGCGCGATTCTATATACGAACGATTAAATTCATAATCAACAAGCATCGCACAATGCCCGCCGTATTTTGGCATTTCTAAGAAAAAATTTTTCTTGTTTTTTGCAATCTCGATCGGGTAGCATTCTTTACACATAAACGTATCGTCTTGCGGAGTTAGCAGTAAGAATGGTATTGTGATATTATTCAAGTGCGGTAAAGCGCTACACTCGCGATAGTACACTTGCTCGTCGGCGAAACCGTTCCACGGAGCAGTATAGAATCTATCGAGCTCTGCAAAAGTATGGATATTTTTCTTGAACCGCAACGTATCGATATAGATTTTTTTTTGTGTACGTTTACGATTGAATTTTTTTTCAAAGTCTTTTAAGAAACGTTTGAGGTAAATTCGATTTTTCTTAAGATCTATCTGAGACTCAGAGGCGGATAGATCGACCGGCGCGCTCACGGCGACCGCAGATTTTATGCGGCGATTGATTTTATTTCCCTGTTGTCCTAAATAGAGTAACGTGAGATTTCCCCCTAAACTAAAACCGATAAGATGTACTTCTCTATATCCCAGACGTAATACATGTTTTACCACAGCGGTTAAATCTTCGGTCTTACCGCTATGGTAAAATTTTAACTTTCGGTTCGAAACTCCCGAACAGCCGCGCATATTCCAAACGACGGAGTCGTAACCGTTAGCATGCGCTGCATTTGCCGTGTGTAACGCATACGAACTGCGGCTCGTACCTTCCATGCCATGCGCAACGATGAGGATTTTTTTTGAGTTCGTTTTATGCCAATCGAGATCGATAAAATCGCCGTCATCGAGTTCGAGCCGCTCTCTCACATACGGTATTTGAAGTCGTTTTCTAAATAAAGAACTCAACACCGTGTGTATATGCGCATTTTTTAAGAGGCGCGGCGGTTTATACGGCGAATCAACAAGCGGCATACGTATTATTTAAGTATATAAATAAGTTTCTATAATATAAAATAATAATATAGATGTGGAAATGTGGAAAGTAATTTTTGATGAGTAATAATAGCTCCGAGTTGGATTTTTTTTCCACTATTGATAAACTAAATAAATTTAATTTCTTACCAAATTTGTTACTGTCAGTTTTTGTGGAAAAGTGTCACATCCGAAAAACCCAGGCGATGGTACCGGTAAAAAAAAGCGCTGGAGCGTTTGTATCGAAAACATATTGCGCGTTCCCGTTAAAACTAACGCCCCATCGTGTACCGATAAAATATGTATATGTTAATCCGCCAGAAATTGTCGGTAGTAAGTAAGAAATACTAGTTGCGGTATTTTTAATGACTCCGCTAAAAATACCACCCATGACATAAGGAGTCAGTGCAGAACCGGCGTAAAGAAACGTATGACCGATTCCTCCCGAAAGAGCGCCGCCTAAGAGATAATTTACCGGGGTGTTGGGTAATCCAAAATACCCGTCGAATCGCACTTGCGGCTGAAACCAATCCCACCAGAGGCGCGTGCTCAAGTGCGCAGAGACTCCCGTGAGAACTCCCAGGTTATTGCCAGCATCGAGAATACCCTTACCGCCCATTAGCCCGATGTGTAAGAGTGTCACCGTCGTTGCCTCTAACGACTTAACCGTGAGTTCGATTTTTTGTGATTTCAATGTTACGGTTTTTTGCGCTTTTGCAATACTGATTTTTTTATCTTCAAGTCTTGCGTTCACCGCATAACTCACTTGCGCTTCGATTTTTCCCTGCGCGACAGGAGTGATATTGACTTTGCTGTTGCTTACAAGAACGATAAAAGCGTCTTTAACGCCGTAACCGTCGAGCCAACTTATCATTCGCGCGCGGTCGCGGTTTTTTGCGAACTGTGTCGCTTTTTCGCGTTCTTCTTGTGTGACATGATATTCTTCGTAAAACTCATAGATTGTAAGATAGCGACCGATAAAACTGCCTTTAAGTTCTTCTTTCAAAACATCGAGTTCTTTAATCGCCGCTTGTTCTTCTTTTGCGTTCGTATAAGTAGGCACTAGCACAAGAACCTTGAGCGCGGCTTTATCTCCGCCTTTTTTTCTTTCGGCGGCAAGCGTAAATTGGTAAATTTTCGTAACGATGCTGCTTGCAACGTTATCGATCGACTTAAAAAGTTTTGCCGACTGTTCGGCCTCTTCTTCGACCGTGCCGATAACCTGTTTCGCGGCGGCGTTGTAGATTACGGCATGCAAAATGAGTTTGTCTTGCGACTCGTTGAGGCGAAAGCTGCCATAAATAAGAATGTCGGATTGCGTTTCTTTTGCTATTTTTTGTGCGTCTTGCTGCGCGTATTCGCCGTTTTGATGCTTAAATTTAACGGCGACCTCGTTTACCTGCGCCTCGCTTTGCCTCTTAAATTCAAAGCGTTCGCGCATTGCAGTATTGATCGCATCGGGCAGACTTTTTTCGACATATTCGTGGTTAGCGCTATTGCTCGCATTGATAAATGTCATGATTGCAACATGCGCGAGCTGAGATTCGGCATCGGCGCCTTCGGAAATCTTGCCTTCTAAGGCAAACAGCGAAACACAAAACACTGTAGTTAACAAAACAAACTGCAAAATCTTACGCATATATGCGCGGGTACGTGTACAATTATCGATACCAAGGCAATTATATTTTATTACGGTATACTTACGAAGCATGCAAAAGTGCTTTCCGCCGGCGCTTGCATTACTTTGCCGTGACGCATGAAAAAAATTTTAATAGCGCTCACTGTCGTTTTCGCGATTGGTAGCAGCGCGCTCTGCGGCGGCGGGGCAAACGAAACCCTTGCGACTTTCGACGGCGGTAGTGTTACGCAAAAAGACGTAGAAAAAAATAACGAACAAGAATTTTACGAAATTCGCCAGAAAGAGTTTCAAGTGCGCCAACAAGCGGCGTTTGAATCTGCGCGCGAGCGAATTTTCGAGATCGAGGCTAAAAAAATCGATATGCCCGTCGACAAATTCGTCGAAAGCGAAATGGCAAAGCGCCGCGGCGCTATTACCGAAGAAGCCGTACAGCGGTTTTACGACACCAACAAAAACCGTATCAACCAACCCTATGCGCTCGTACGAGATCGCATTCGGCAACAATTGGTTATAAACCAAGAGAAAGGCGCACGCGACGCTTTAACGTCCGAATTATTCAAAAAATATAATTTCAAGTTTAATCTCAAAGAACCGCAAGCGCCGACCTTGAATCTCGTCAACGACGGCAAACCGTTCTGGGGCAAAGCCGATGCGAAAGTTGTCGTCACAGAATTTTCCGATTTTGAGTGCCCCTATTGCCGCCAGATGCAAGGTGACGTGCAACGCCTAAAGGCCGAATACGCAGGCAAAGTCAAATGGGTGTTTAGAAATTTTCCGCTCGATTTTCATGCACAAGCGATGCCGACACATATCGCCGCACGTTGCGCTGGCAAGCAAAACAAATATTTTGAATTTCAAACGAGCGTGTTTGCGATTCCCTATAACGGTCGTTCGCTCGATATGTCGATCGGCCAACTCGACCGCATCGCGCAAAATATCGGTCTCAATATGCCTGCATATAAACAATGCCAAGCCGATAGAAACGGCGAAGGTCGCAGTGAAATCGAAGCCGATATGCGCTACGGTCAAAAGGTTGGCGTGAGGGGCACTCCCACTATTTTTATCAACGGTGTACTTTACCAACAAGACCGTTCTTACGACGCTCTGAAAGAAGCCATCGACAAACTTTTGAATTCATAATCGAAGGCTGCGCCTTCGATTATGAAAATTACTGTCTTAGGTAGCGGCACCTCGACGGGGGTGCCGATTCTTTCGTGCCCGTGCGAGGTGTGTCAATCGAACGAGTCGGTCAATAAACGTCTGCGCGCGGCGATTTTACTTACGGGCGAAAAGCATGTGCTCATCGACACCGGGCCCGACTTGCGCGCGCAGATGCTACGCGCGAATGTGGGCGCGCTCGTGGGTGTGCTCTACACGCATTACCATTTCGACCATTTGGATGGACTGCCCGACCTAAGGCCATTTACGTTTGAAAAAGGCGCGCAGCTCAAATGCTACGCGAATATTCAGACGCATGAAGTCATTTTGAGCCGTTACCCCTATATTCGCGAAAACGCGGGTTATAGTAACGCGCCGCAACTCAAGCTCGAAATTTTACCGGGCAACGAGCAAGACGGCTATACCGCGTTTACGTTGGCAGGCCTCGAGATCCAGCCGATCCGGATGGTACACATACCTAAAGCGGGAGTCTTAAGTACGGGCTTCGTCGTCAATCGCACCTTCGGCTACCTAACCGACTTCAAAGAAATTCATCCGCACGATGAAAAGTATTTATTTGGTTTGTCTGTGTTATACTTAGGGTCGCCGATTGATCGCCCACATTTCTCGCACATTCAACACAGCGAAGCGCTCGCACTTATTAAAAAATTCAAACCGAAGCGCGGCGTGATCGGCCATCTCTCGCATCAATATTCGCATAGCGAGTTGACCGCAATGTGGCAGGGCGTCGCAGAACCCGCTTTCGACGGTATGGAAATCCTTATCTGAGCCGCCGTAGCTGCCAGAGAGCCACGATAAGACTAATCGCCGCACCCAGAAATTCACGCCCCAGTTCGATATAAGGTTTTTCTGCGGTCATCTTCGCGGTAATCAGATTCTCTTTGCCGACCTTGAGCCACGTCATAAATCCATCGCCCGTTATCGCCATTTCAATTAAGGCCATACCGACGAGCGTATAGAGAAGCCCTTGCCGATCTTTGCCGGTCGCGGCAAGCACGCAGCCCAAAGCCGAGGTCAGGTAGAGCAGCATCCAATGCACGGGGTCGGGGTCGTTGTACTGCACAGCGGCCGCGAAAAGAAAGTAGAAGGTGAGTAGGATGCATACCGCGATGAAAATAAACGACCGTTGGGGGAGAGGGCATCGCATACCCTCGGGAACTGGGTTGCCGTGAAAAGCGCTAATCGGCTGTCGCTACGAGATCAATAACACACACAGAGGAGATATATACCGGTCGAACTACAAGCCGGCGCTGTACCGTTATTGATAGCTGTGGCACCAATGCTCGAGGCTAACCCAGTATCGCCGTAAGTCGAGCCTGTTTGTGAAATCCCTCCGCTGCAATTGCTTGCAGAAAAAGTACCGCTCGTTGTCGAAAAGCTCCACCATGAATTTGCGACCGCTCCGGCGGCCGCGAACGTGTTCGCTAACGGCGGTGTAAACAACGCCGACCAATTTGCCGCAATCAGTTGCGTCGGGCCCACTGTTGGGCCAAGAACTGGTTGGTTTGCGGGTATGCCGTAATTGTTCGGCATGCTTGCGATATCGTCGCCAGCGCTGATTGAGACGACCGCATGTACGTTCGAGCAGCGATTATCTTGAAAAGTATTTTGAGCGCGTGCTGTTACACATGTACTATCGGCGCCCGATCTGCCGCCAATTGCACCGCCGGTAGCGTTTGCAGCTGCAGGTGCGAATAGATATATCGTGATAGGCGGCCCACCGGGGCCATTGCCTCCAGAATTGGTAACGCTCGCAGGATTAGATAGCTTGTCGTAGAGGTCATAGTTATTACAATTGACAAGTAAAAAAATAATGCTCAGCAGCGATAGATATATGTACTGCACGTTCAGAGCCATATACTGTGAAACGTACGAAATCCATTAATTATGTCAAAATTTCTAAGCGCGGATCGCTTCAGCGAACTCCGCCTAGTTACTACTGTCTGTGGGTTGCATACTGCGGGTGTTATTTCTTCTTGACCCGTCCCGCTCGCTCGCGCTTGTAACTCCCATGAAAACACAGCACGTCGACGGCTTCGCATACCGCTGGCTCGGCATCGGCGACCTCAACGCCTTTTTCGGGCTCATGCTCGATAACGTTACCAACCTCGTTTTTCTCGCGCAGATTCTGATTCTGGTTTTCCAGTTTCCCGCCGACATCGTTTACACAAAAATGTTTCCCGGCACAGCGTTCGGCGTTCTCGTCGGCGACCTCATCTATACGTGGATGGCGTTTCGTCTCGCGCGCCGCACGCAGAACCCCAACGTGACCGCAATGCCGTTAGGGCTCGATTCGCCGTCGACGATCGGTATCGCGTTTGCGGTGATTGGCCCCGCATTCATCGCGGCAAAATCGGGGGGATTAACCCCTGACGCAGCGGGCATCGCCGCGTGGAAAGTGGGAATGGCGACGATGGTTATCATCGGAATCGTAAAATTTATCTTATCGTTCTTCGGACACATTGTCGAAAAACTGATTCCCGAAGCAGGGCTCTTGGGTTCGCTCGCGGGTGTCGGTATCGCACTCTTAGGCCTTTTGCCGCTCGAGCATGTTTTTGGTACACCGATTGCGGGACTCGCTGCGCTCGGTATTATTATCTATGCGCTCGTCGCAAAAATTCGCCTACCCTTCGGCTTGCCGAGTGTTTTTCTTTCGGTTGTAGCTGGCTCAATCGTCTACTATGTTCTTGTTGCGTTAGGGTTTGTACATGCACCTGTAATCACTCCTAAACTCGCGCTAGCGTTGCCGCTGCCGACACTCGAATTCATAGGCGGCTTCAAAGAAGCGCTCGTCTATTTGCCGATTGCGATTCCGTTTGCGCTTCTCACCGTGATCGGCGGTATCAACGTCACGGCAAGTGCGCGCCTTGCCGGCGACTCATACCGAACGCAAAGCGTTCTGCTTGCAGAGGCGGTGGCGACCTTGGCTGCGGGGTTGACCGGCGGCGTGGCGCAGTCGACGCCGTATATCGGCCATCCCGCCTATAAAGCGATGGGCGGCCGGGCGGCGTACACGCTGGCGACGGGACTCTTCATCGGTCTCGGCGGAATTTTGGGATTCATCGGTTTACTTGCGCAGGTGTTGCCGCAAGCGGCGCTCGCGCCGATTCTGATTTTTGTCGGTTTAGATATTGTCGAGCAGTCGTACCATGCGACGCCTAAGCGGCATGCGACGGCGGTGACGATGGCTATTTTACCTGCGATGCCTTATCTGGCAAAGATCAAAATGCTTGCGCTTGTCGCGCAAGTGCAGATTCTTTTCGGTGCGCTGACGAAGGCATCGCCCGAGACGGCGGCAAAACTCAAACCAACGCTCGATTTTTTTGGACCCGCATTTCAAGATTCATGGTTTACGATTGTCGCACTGGCAAACGGCTTTATTATCACGGCGATGATCTGGGGTGCGTTTACGGCTAAGCTCATCGATCGGCAATTTTTACGCGCGGCGGCATACCTTGTCGCTGGCGCTGTGCTGTCGCTTTTTGGACTCATGCACTCAATCAAAATCGACGGCGATATGTATCTCCCGTGGAATGTTACGCTCAACCCCGCTGGCCCCACACCCTACACGATTGCGGCGGCGTACTTGACCTTGGCTGTGATTGTGATTATCTTTTCGTTCTCCCAAGGCGCTAAAAAAGCTGTAGAAGAATTTCGACAGAGCTGAGCGTACAAGTAGCGCAGCGCCCAATTATTGTTGTAACACTCGACGGGGATAGCTCAAGGTTACGATAGTTTGTCGCGAGTTTGTCTTTATTTTCAAATGCTCGAATGGGTCGAGACCTAATTTATAGAAGCCTTGATCGACCATGGCGATACCAAAGCCAGCAGATTCGGTCGTGTCCATGTTGTCGTAGCTAAAGAACTCGCCTGCCTGGCCTTTTTTATGTAGTTCAAAGTGTTTCTGGCGACTGCCGCTAATGCGATCTAAGTCACGCTGCAAGATCGGTACGCTGTTTGTCACAGTGATGCAAATCTCGTCGCTTGAATGTGTCATACGCAGCGTCACATCGGCCTGCAGTTCGCGCACGAGAATGCGGTATTTTTTTAGAATCTCAACTTGTTCGGGCGTCAGCTTTTGCTGCATGCCTGTGCGGTATTTTTCTTCGAAATCGAAAATTTTTCGCACCTGCGTACGCAACGTCTCTGGCAATACTCGCTCTGCCATAAACTCGCGTAGCGTTCGTTCTTCGATCATCATCTTTAAGAAATCTTCGATTTCGGTGATTTTGAAGCGCTCAAATTCACGGCGAATTTCTTCGCGGAAAGCGGCAAATTTGAGATTTGCTTTGAGGGCATTAAAGATGACTTCTACGAGTGCATAGTGAATCGCGAAAACATGTTCTTTCTGAAGGCCTTCGCGCGTAAAAAGCTCTTTGAGTAACTCCATTAACTCTTTTCGACCAAGTTTTGTGAGCGCGTTGATTTGAAAACGTACAGGAATATTTTTGGTGAGCCGAGAGACAGATTTATCGATTAATGTCGGTGCAGACATAAGATATTATCGGAGAGTAAAGATACGAAGTCAAATTTATTCGAGTCTACTTTGCGTGTAACAACACGCAAAGTAGACTAATTATTAACGTTTCAGCCCCAAGAGTTCTTGCAGCATTTGATCCGCCGTGGTGATGCTGCGCGAATTCGCTTGAAAACCGCGTTGCGTAACGATCATATCGGTGAACTGGTCGGCGAGGTCGACGTTCGACATCTCTAAGAAGCCCGCGTTGATGCCGCCCAAGCCTTGAATTCCCGAGGTCGCGATCAGCGCCGAGCCCGAGTTGATCGATTCGACAAAGTTATTTTGTCCCGACTTAGTAAGACCTTCGGGGTTCGCAAAATTCGCGAGCGCGACCTGCCCCAGCGTGTTGCGCGCGCCGTTCGAGTAAACGCCGGTAATCGTGCCGGTGTCGTTGATCTCGAACGCTTCCATATAACCCATCGTGTAGCCGTCTTGCTCGACAGCTTTCGTCGTGAACGCCGACGAAAACTGCGTGACGCCGTCGACTTGTCCCGCTTCGCCCAAACGCAGCTCGACATTTTTCACGGTGGGATTTCCCGCGAGTCTAAAGCTGACTGTCGCATTGAGTTTGTCTTGGTTGCGCATGTCGGCGCCGTCGGAGACCGAAGTCAAACGACCGTCGGGAGAAAAACCGAGCGTGAGGCGTGTGTTGCCCGCAACTTGCGTGTTTTGCCCGTTCGAGCCGACGACATCGAGCGAAAGCTGTTCTGCGCCCTGCATCGCGACCGACGCCGTCCATTTGTTCGTGTCCGATTTCCATAGGTACATCTTGAGCGTGTGCTCGATACCTTGGTCGTCGAAGACGTTGATGCTAGTGATGTGGCCGCGGCGCTTCGCCGGGTCGGCGTCCATAATCATTTTGACGCGATCGGCATCCGATACACCGGCGGGGATTGCCTGCACCGACGAATTCAAGTTGCTCTTAAAGCGGACAAAACTCGTTTCTTTCGCGGGTTCTTTTTGGTAAAGCGGCACTTTCAAATTTTCGACATCGGCGGCAGAGTTGACGCCCATTTTGCCATCCGCCGAGCGCGTCGCATTCCACCCTTGCAAGCGCATACCGTTCGCGGGGTTCACGAGCCAGCCTTCTTTATCGACGTCGAAATTACCGTTGCGCGTATAAAACTTTTTACTACCGTCGGCGAGAACGAAAAAGCCTTCGCCCGAAATCGCGAGATCGGTATTTTTCGAGGTCGTCTGCAGCGCGCCCTGGTGCATCAGTTTATCGACCGAAGCGACCATCGCGCCCAAGCCCACTTGCTTGGGGTTCACGCCGCCGACGTTGTCGCGCGGTTCGGATGCGCCCGAGACGAGCTGCGAAATCATATCTTGAAAATTGACGCGCTCGCTCTTAAAGCCGGTCGTGTTCACGTTCGAGATGTTGTTTCCGATTACGTCCATCCGCACTTGGTGGTTTTTCAGTCCGGATACGCCGGAATACAGTGTTCTCATCATAGTCTTATTCTCCCTTTGGTACTTTCACAGGCACCCTCACCCCATGACTCTCTCCCACA
>JAFEGD010000144.1 GCA_018240245.1 Spirochaetota bacterium
CGACCTTGTGGTCGTTGCGCGTAATGCGAAGAGTCTTAAAGAACTCCATGCGCATCTGTCGCCGCTTGTCGATGTGACCTACATCCCCCTCGATCTGTCGCTCGCTAAAGCGCCGCAGACGCTCTTTGCAAAAACAAAAAAAGCGAAGCTGCACATCGATGTCTTGGTGAACAACGCGGGCTTCGGCACCAGCGGCGATTTTGTCGATCTCGACCTCAAGCGCGAACTGATGGAGATCGATCTCAACATGCGCGCACTCGCCGAACTCACGCATCTTTACGGCAGCGAGATGGCGAAAAGAAAAAGCGGGCGGATTATGAACGTAGCGTCTACCGCGGCGTTTCAACCCGGCCCGTGGATGTCGACCTATTATGCGACTAAAGCGTTTGTATTGCATTTTTCCGAAGGCGTCGGCGAAGAGCTCAAAGCGAAAGGCGTGCAGGTCTCGGCGCTCTGCCCGGGGCCGACCGTTACCGAATTTTCCAATACCGCCGGTACGCACAACTCGCGTCTCTTTAAGTCTAAACTCATGAAACCCGCGACCGCCGAGTCGGTGGCGATTTATGCCGTGAAGCATTTCCTGAACGGCAAGACGCTCATTATCCCTGGGGTCATGAACAAGCTCTTGGTGTTTGGCAATCGTTTTTCACCGCGCTTTCTGGTGCGCAAAATTGCGGGGCAATTAAATCGAGGCAAATAGTTGACAGCCAAACTTGAAAATAATACACTTTGGGTATGCGCCACGTACGCCACTCTGTAATTCGCGAAGCCACGGCGCCTTCGACGTATTTTATCCTAACATTCGCGAATGAAAATAAATTTCAAGCGATATGTTTGCAGCAAAGTATCGTGTCGCCGATTTCCGATACGGCAGAAGAAGCAGAAGAAGCCGTTAAGGGAGCGCTTTCTGCGGCAATTTTTCGCGCGCACCAATACGCCAAACTCGGTAAGAGCGTCTTAATTACACCCGCTCCGAAAATGTATTGGGATCTTTTTTTACGCCACGTCAAATCTGAAGAATTAGCACATTCGGTCGATAGCGCTTTCAATTCTTCGGCATATCACAAAGAATATGCGATGGTATGACGGCAATTGAATTGCGCGATGCGCTTCGCAAGATAAACATCCAAGTCGATTTTCCTGACGAGCATATTACAGGAAAATTTATCATGGTTGCATGGCTCGAAATCGATCACGACGTGATTATTGATCACCCGATGCCTTTCTATCGCATTGATGCGCCTGTCTCTAAAGGTGAATTGGACAATCTAAAATGGATTTTCAAGAAGTTCAAGCCCGAAATAGAGCAATTATGAACCAAATTCTCTGGCAACCGAAACCACACAACCCAATGCAGGCGTTTCGCGAATATGTCGCCGAACGCACCGGCCGCCAGCTGGCAAACTATGCCGAGTTGCATAAATATTCGGTCGAGCATATCGGCGATTTCTGGCAGATTCTTGCCGAGTACGCGAAAATCCCGTTCTTGAAGCCCGCGACCGCTGCTATGGAAATCCATAGCCCGTGGCGCGAAAGTCGGTTTTTTGTCGGCGCCGAGGTCAACTGGGCGCATATCGCGCTCGCCGCACGCCGCCATTCAAAGGCGCTCGCGCTCGAAAGCTACGATGAAAACGGACTGCGCGCGGCCTGCACGTACGCAGAGCTTTACAAGCGTGTTGCCGCGATGCAACAGTTATTACATTCGCACGGTATTCAGCCGCGCGACCGGCTCGCGGCGTTTATGCCGAATACCGAAGAGACGCTCGTCGCGCTTTTAGGCGCGGTGGCATCGGGCGCGACCTTTAGCTCGACCTCGCCCGATTTTGGCGCCGGTGCGGCCGCCGATCGCCTTTCGCAGTTTTCACCGCGGTACCTCGTCGCGGCGACGCACTATTTCTTCAAAGGCAAAAAAATCTCGGTCGTCGATAAAATTATCGAAATTGTGCGTAAGGCGCCTGCCGTCGAAACGCTGTTTATTTTTCGTGCGGGCGAGGCGGAGCTAGCGCTTTTACAATCCTCTTTGCCGTCGGTAAAAATTGTTTCCGTTTCTGCCGAGACCGAGTCTGGGCATGAAATCCACTTTGCGCCGTACTCTTTTCAAGACCCGCTCTATGTGATGTATTCTTCGGGCACGACCGGCCTGCCGAAGTGCATCGTGCAGGGGCATGGCGTTGTCGTGAACCATATTAAAGAACACACGCTGCATTGCGGCTCGAACGAAACCGACAAAATTTTCTATTACACGACCTGCGGCTGGATGATGTATAACTGGCTCGTTTCAGGGCTCTGCTTCGGTGCGGCACTCGTGCTTTTTGACGGTAACCCGTTCGCGCACGGGCCCGCACAGCTATGGAAAACCATAGCCGACGCGGGCGCGACGGTCTTCGGTACGAGCGCCAAATACCTCACGACGCTGATGCAGCATAACTACGACGCGCGCGCATTGACCGCGACTTCTAAAATTCGCCTTATCTGCTCGACGGGTTCGGTGCTGCCCCCCGAAGGCTTTACGTACGTCTACGAGCACATTCACCCAACCGCGCAGCTCGCGTCGATTTCGGGCGGCACCGACCTCAACGGCTGTTGGGCGCTCGGCAACCCCGATGTGCCGGTGCGTGTCGGCGAGCTGCAATCGTGCGGCCTTGGCATGGCCGTCGAAATTTTCAACGACGCGGGCGCAAGCGTCACCCAAGAAATGGGCGAACTCGTGTGTACCGCGCCTTTTCCCTCGATGCCGCTCTATTTTTTAGGCGATGCGGATGGTTCGCGGTACCGCGCCTCGTATTTTGAACGCTTCGCGGGGCGCGATATTTGGGCGCATGGCGATTTCGCCGAATTGACCGCAGAGGGCGGCATGGTCTTTGGCGGCCGCAGCGACGCGACGCTCAACCCCGGGGGAGTCAGAATCGGTACGGCAGAAATCTACCGGGTGCTGGAGTTAATCCCCTTTATCGAAGATTCGCTGATTATTGGCAGGCCGATAGATGAAAATGGTCTGCCTTTCGCCATCCATGGCTCGGCAGACCTCGGGGCGTCCGTGCCCCATGACGAAGAAGTAATCCTCTTCATCAAACTGCACGAAGGCACGCTGAGCCACGAGCAAATATCTGAGGTTAAACAAACCATCCGCGACAAGGTGTCGCCGCGCCATGTGCCCGCAAAAGTCTTTCAGGTGCAAGGCGTGCCGTACACAATCAACGGTAAGAAGGTCGAGCTCGCGGTGAAATATATCGCGTTAGGGCGGCCAATCACAAACCGCGAGACGATTGCAAATAAAGAAGTTTTGGCCGAGTACGAGAGCATTTTGAAGCAAGGTGAATAGCCACCAACCATAAACTCCACTTTTTTCTTGACGTTCGCGTCAAATTTGTCGAACTTAACATAGGTTGAACATCTGTTCATGATAGATGCCCAGCGGGAGGAAATATGAGCATTCTAAGTGTTTTTGACGAGAAAAATCCTACGGCACCCAAAAAGGTAACGCCGCCGAAGGTGCGCTCCCCCAAATGGGATTTCAGCGATTTTCATTTTGATTTACCCAACCCCGACGCAACCGAAAATAATGTTTTTCGTCGCGCGTATCTCATCGGCCTCAGCATGCTTTTTCCCGAAGGCGAACGATTTTTTATCCGTGCGGTGAAGCGCTATGCCGACGCTATTCAAGACCCACAACTGAAAAAAGACGTGAAGGCTTTTATCGCACAAGAGGCGCAACACGGTCGGCAGCACGAAATTCTGAACGAAACTTTTGGGCAAAAATACGACGTGGATAGTTTTCTGAAAAACTGGACGGGATTTGCTTTTGGCTTTCTCGAAAAACTCTCGGAAAAATATATCCCCTTAGGCGGCGGCAAGCTTGAACTCGCAATTACCGCGGCGGCTGAACATTTTACGGCGACATGGGGGGCGGCGGCCTTAAAATCGCCGTCATTTGCGGCTTTCGAGAGCCAGAGCATTAAAGATTTGATTTACTGGCATGCGATCGAAGAAATCGAACACAAGCACGTTGCGTTCGATGTCATGCGCGAGGTGTCGCCGAATTATTTTCTGCGTACCGGCGCGATGCTCATTACCGGCGTTCTCATCGGCGGCCTTTCGGCATGGGGGTTCAGCCATATCTTTCTCGAAGAGATCAAAAATCATCTGAAAGAAGGCAAACCGCTCGATATCGCGCAGGTAATCCGTTCGATTGGTTATGAATCATTCGATAAAGACGGCATGTTTCGCCAATTTGCGGTGGCATTCGTCACGTATTTCAGACCGAATTTTCACCCGTCCGATATGGACGACCAAGCGCTCTTTGAAGAGTTCGCAAGTTTAGTCGACGAGCGCACGCAGAAAGTGGCTTAAGAAGCACAGAATTTTGTAATTTGCGCCCGAGGTCGAAAAAGGACTCCCTCGGGCGGCTAATTGCGTGACAAGCTTGCGATTTCGTTCCATGGTGGTGGTACGTCCGGAGCGTTTACGCGCCAAAATGTGACAATTTCTTCTACTATCCCACCTTCCGAATCCCATTTACCTTCGACAAGTTGATAGTTAGTCAAAAAAAAGCGCTGAATACTTCGACGTGAGGGTTTGAGCCACAATTTGATAATTCCAAAAATGAGAGAAGATACGCTTACCCGTAGCGCCGAGGCTACATAATGCAGCGTGTCGTATTCCGCCGCTGTGAAGCGCGTCGTTATTATTTCATATGAGCCGCCTAAACGGTTATATTTTCGTGTAACCTCGCGCCGCACAGCATGTCGCATTTGCACCCGCAGAAAACGTTCCGCAAATCGCATTATCTCTTGACGGTCGCTACGCCAAAAACCAGCTACGGCAGACGGCAGGCTGATGCTCGTTGTGAGAATAATTTTCATATTTTTGCTCCCTCTAATATAGAAATACCAGAAAAGGGCGTTTTTATCTCACCATTTTTGAAGTTTTTTGTACCACCTTGGTGACTATGCGGGAACTCGCTGGCTCGGTTTTTTGCCGCAGTTGCCGAGGCTAAACCGCTCAAATTCCCCCGCGAATTGCGCACAATTCGCTTTGCGAGCGGCGAAGATGCCAGGATTTGCACGGTTTTTTTGCCGGTTATCAAAACCGCCTCGGCAACTGCGACAAAAAATCGCTTTTGAATATATAGCTTGCGCGAGTTCCCGCCTAGTCACCTTGGGCGAGCGAATTCAAAAATCGAATCCCCTTGACAAAATGGCCCGGTGATGTAATCGGCGGCATGTTTGACACGAACTTTCGTAGCCACGGATTCCCTTCGACGCCGCTCAAGGCGAGTAAATCCATGGCAACGATTTTATGTGCGCTGAGCGTACTGTCATGCCACTCATGGGGCAAATTTTGGGCAGATAAGGACAAAGCAAGCAGCGCGGCTACTAACAGTTCTGACATTCTAACGCTGATTTTTGTCCCGGCTCGGATTATACCTTTTACGATAGACGACACTAATATAGAGCTGTCGCACGCAGTTGCCTCTATCACCGCCTTTGCAATGGCGAAAGATGAAGTGCAATATGGCGACTGGGTAACGGTGAAAGCATGGGCGACTTCAAACGGTTACACCTTTGTCAACCCGGGCGTTCAAGGGATTAATGGTGCGCAGACAGACCAGCATCCCGTGACGACGATTAGCTGGCGTGACGCAATTGCGTGGTGTAATGCGGCGTCGGAGAAGCAGGGTTTGACGCCGGTGTATTACAACGATGCCGGGTTTACAATACCTATGCGCGACTTGGTGGCAATGGGTACTACGATGACGGCGGATAACACGCCTGGGCAAGAAGATAACCCTTATGTAAATTGGTCGGCGAATGGTTATCGGTTGCCGACCGAATCTGAATGGGAATACGCTGCGCGTTACATTGATGGCATAACATTCAAGCCAGGTGATTATGCGAGCGGGGCAACGGCTGCATATACTGATGTGCCCGCCACCGATGCGGTTGCATGGTACTCGACGAACGCGAGTTCAATGACTCATGCAGTCGGTGGCAAGACGGCGAATGCATTGGGACTCTATGACATGAGCGGCAATGTTTGGGAATGGACATGGGACTGGTATGGTACTTATCCGGGCTCGGCTGGTGCAGATCCAACTGGGTCCGCGAGCGGTACTAATCGAGTGGTTCGCGGTGGTGGCTGGGGCAGTACCAGTACTTACTTGCGGGCGGCGAACCGCAGCAGTAACAGCCCGTGGAACACGGCCACCTCCTTCGGATTCCGCCCCGTTCGGCGGCCGTAGGGGATGTCTAAAAAGTCGCGAACCGCGCTGCACAGGCGCGGCCAACGAGCGAAAAAAAGTAGAGCGATTTGGCAGCCAAATCGCGTAACCGTTTTGCGTGCGATTTGCGCCGCAAATCGCTTTTGAATATAGCTTGCGCGAGTTCCCGCCTTGTCACTTTAGACTAAACTGTCCCTCACTCAATTCCATTTTACGCGCCGTTACGTACGCAAAACTAAGCCATGAAGTTTATCCCCACGATCGGTCTCGAAGTTCACTGCCAGCTCAACACGCAGAGTAAACTTTTTTCGCCCGCCGCGACCTCTTTCGGCGCCGACGCGAACACCGAGGTGCAGACGGTGTGTTTGGGACTGCCCGGCGCGCTACCGGTTTTGAACCGCGAGGCGGTGACGAAAGCCGTTAAGGCGGGCCTTGCGGTCGAGGGATTGATCCACGAGCGTAGTAAGTTCGACCGTAAGAATTATTTTTACCCCGATCTGCCTAAAGGCTATCAAATTACGCAATTTTTCGAGCCGTACTGCACGAAAGGTAAAATCGAAATTGCGATCGAGGGCGGTAAGAAGACCATCCGCATCACGCGCATTCACATCGAAGAAGACGCAGGTAAACTTATGCACTCCGAAGACCCGGCGGTGCATGAGAGCTATGTCGATCTCAACCGCGCGGGCACACCGCTCATTGAAATCGTTTCCGAACCCGACATCGCTAACTCCGACGAAGCGGTGCTCTATTTGACAGAACTTAAAAAAATTCTCGAATACGTCGACGTCTCCGACTGCAATATGGAGCAGGGCAGCTTGCGTGTCGATGCCAACGTGAGCGTGCGCCCCGAGGGCACCGAGAAACTCGGCACGCGCGTCGAGATCAAAAATCTGAACTCGTTCAAGTCGGTGAAAGCCGCGATTGAATATGAAATCCGCCGCCAAAGCGAAGTCATCGAAGAAGGGGGCAAAATCGTGCAAGAGACGCGGCTCTACAACGCCGCGCGCGACGTCACCGCCGCGATGCGCAGCAAAGAAGAAGCGCACGACTACCGTTATTTTCCCGACCCCGACCTCGTGCCGCTGATTCTGAAGAGAGAAGCGATTGAAGGCATACGCAAAGAATTACCCGAACTTGCGCATCAAAAACGTGCGCGCTATGTGAGCGAGTTTGGCTTACCCGAATACGACGCGGGGGTCTTGACGGCAGAGCGCGAGACCGCGCTTTATTTTGAAGACGTAATCCGCGCGGGCGCTCCGGCGAAAAAGGCGTCGAACTGGGTGATGGTTGAGATGCTCGCGATTGTCAAAGAACAGCATAAGCAAATCGGTTCATTGTTTCCCCCGACCAACCTTGCGGAGTTAATCCACCTCATCGACTCGGGCATGATTTCGGGCAAAATCGCCAAAGACGTTTTTGCCGAGATGGTTCAGAGCGGTAAAAAGGCAAAAGCGATTGTCGAAGAAAAGGGCATGGCGCAGATCAGCGACGCGGGCGCGATTCGCGAAATCGTGCTCGCGGTCATGGCCGAGCACCCGTCGTCGGTCGCCGATTTCAAAGCGGGCAAAGACCGCGCGTTAAAACACTTGCAAGGCGAGATCATGAAAAAGACGCGCGGCAAGGTGAATCCGCAAGTCGCAAACCAGCTTTTGGGCGAAGAGCTCGCGAGATAGTTTCGTAACGACCAACCGAAATCCAATAGGATAGAGCTTAATCTGCCTGCAATTCAGGCGCCCCCAGCCATGGTGGTGGTGCTTCGGGGTGTTCCACACGCCAAAATGTTATGATTTCTTCGATAAATCCTGCTTCTGGATCCCATTTACCGTCAACAAGCTGGTAGTTACTCAAAAAAAATCGGCGGATGGCGCGCCGTGAGGGTTTGAGCCATAATTTTATCAATCCATAGATTAACGAAGACACGCTCACTCTCAACGCCGCTGCGACACCGTGCAGCGTATCATATTCGGCATCCGTAAACCGAGTCGTCACCCTGTCGAACGTTCCACCCTGCCGATTGTACTTCCGCGTTACAGAACGGCGGACTTGTTTGCGCATTTGGATACGCAAGTAACGGCAGGTATAGCGCATGATCTCTCGCTGCCGTATACGCCAGTGGGCAGCGATCTCAGCAGGCAGACTAACGCTGGTTGTTAAAATTATTTGCATAGAGGACCTCTACTATAGAAATACCAAAAAAGATTCGATTTTTCTCACGGCTTTTAAAAAAAATTTATATTAGGAGTTACTCGGCGGTTACATCGTGGATGCGGGCGCGTTTTGTAGGTACGCGGCGAACAGGATTGCCGCTATTTAGAACTAAACTTACGAAAACTGTGAGCAGCGAAGCGCTTTAGCAGCCCTTACATCGTTCTTCATGATCGATATGTATTGGCATTTTACATCCGCAAACTCATTCGTGGGGAAAATTCTGGTATGTTCAATGCAGCGAAGACGGTTGCTAACTCTGTGCGTTGTGTCTCGAATGGATTGCCGCCCGGCACAGGGCCTTCTGCCGATAACGGCGACGGTACTGTGACGAATACAGCCACGCATTTAATTTGGCAAAAATACAGCGCTGGATTGGATAAAGACGACGTATCGCACACGCTGCGTTGCGGGGCCATGATTTCCGAGGGAGTTCCCGCCTAGTCACATGAGGCATTCAGAAGGCGGCATCGTTTTCAGTGGGATTTATGTGTACATCGTATACATATATTTACTATTGTCTGACCGATGAAACATCGGCCACAACCTACGCGCGACCGCATCATTGCAGTCGCGGTCGATCTCTATCTCAAAGGCGGCTTGAAAGATGTCACGATGCGGCGTATTGCCCGCGGTTTGCGCTTAACTCCGATGGCGCTCTATCGCCATTTTAAGAATAAAGAAGAAATCTTACTGGCGATTATCGAAAAGGCCTTTATCGTCTTTGGCGAATACCAATTTCGGGCGCTTGCGGGTAAATCGGCTGCCGAGCGCATGTGGCTTGCCGGAGAAACCTATATGGCTTTTATATTAGAAAAACCCGAGTTTTTCCGTGTGCTTTTCATGGCGCCGGATATTTTCGAGCAGATTGAATTGACCGAAGCGATTAGCGAACGCGCGCAACAGACTTACCAGTTTTTACTCGATCGCGTGAGCGAAGGTATTCGCGAAGGCTTTCTTAAGTCGAACGAACCCGAAGATTTGGCGCGGACAATTTGGGCGATGTGCCACGGTATGGGGTCGCTCTATGTCGGTCGGCTCATCGATACCGACGCCGAGGGCTTTCGCATAATGTTCTTGAAATCATTTGGTCATCTCGGCGCCGGAATTCTGATTGACGCGGCAACGCAGTGAGTGTACATTGTATACATGACTAACGCTATAGTCCGTTTGGCGGGGGTGAAGAAAAGTTATCCCCTCGGTGAGTTAACAGTCCATGCGCTGCGCGGCGTCGACATGACCATTCAAGAAGGCGAGTTTACCGTTATCATGGGGCCTTCGGGTTCGGGTAAGAGCACGCTCTTGAACCTTTTGGGATGTATCGACGTGGCGACGGCAGGCAGCGTTGAAATTTGTGGCGAGCCAACCGCCCAAAAAACTGAGCGTGAATTAGCGCGCCTGCGCCGCGATAATATCGGGTTTATTTTTCAAGCGTTCAATTTGATTCCCGTGCTTTCGGTCTACGAGAATATCGAATATGCGTTGATACTAAAAGGGATGAGCGAAGCAGAAAGGCGCGGTCTCATCGAAAAAATTATCGAGCAGGTGGGACTTACCGGGCACCGCGACCATCGCCCCAACCAGCTTTCGGGCGGGCAACGGCAGCGCGTGGCGATTGCGCGAGCGCTCGTGACGCGGCCCAAAATTGTGCTCGCAGACGAACCGACGGCAAATCTCGATTCCGAAACGGGAAAATCGATTTTGCAGCTCATGCGCACGATGAACGAAATCTATCGCACGACGTTCATTTTCGCCACACACGATCCCGATGTCTTGTCGTTTGCGCGGCGAGCGATTCGTATTCACGACGGCAAAATCGATAGCGACAATGCGGTTGCATCGAGTACTTCGCCTAACGCGCGCAAGAAAAAGGCGCTGCCGACGAAACGAGCGCATAAACCTGTTTAGGAGTAAGTCCCCATGTTAAAAATAACAATGCCCACCAGCGTCAAAATAGCGTTTCGCAATGTGTTTCGTAATCGTCGCAGAACTCTGCTCACGCTCTCGTCGATAGTCTTGGGCTCGGCGGCGCTCATAAACTTCGACGGTTATCAAAATTTTGCCGATTGGGGGCTGCGCGAAATGTATATTCGTTCGCAGCTTGGGCATATTCAGATTTACAAAAAGGGCTATCGCGACTCGAAGGGCATGAATCCATTCGCGTATCTTATCGCCAATTCAGATGATATTAAGAAGACGATTACCGAGACATTGGGCGACCGACTCAACGTCGTGACGGCACGCTTAGAAATGAACGGTCTGATTACCAAAGGCGGGCAGTCGTATAACTTTATCGCGCAGGGTATCGAAGTCGATAACGAAAAAAAAATGTCTAAACTCGACGACGGTTCGTCGAGCGCACTAAATTTGCGGCGCGGCACATTACTTTCGGGTTCAGACATCGGTGCAGTGCTCTTGGGCAACGAACTCTGCGGAGCGCTCGACACTAAAGAAGGCGATCTCTTGAGTCTGATGGGAGCGAGCGCGATTGGCGCGCTGAACGCGACCGACCTCGTGTGGAAAGGTTGTTTTTCGACGGTTTCAAAAGAATACGACCGCGTCGCCGCGATTATGCCACTCGCCGACGCGAAACGCTTTTCGGCGACCGACGATGTGTTAAAACTCGTCGTTATGCTCAAGCAAACCGAGCTGACCGACAAAGCGCGGCGCGATCTGGAAACGGCGTTTGCCGCGAAAGGTTACGACCTCGAAATGGTGTCGTGGCTCGAACTCGCCGACTACTATAAGCAGGTGATGGTGTTTTTGCGCGGCATGTTCATGGTGATTGCGACGATTATCGTCTTTGTCGTCGTGTTCTCGATCATCAACACGCTCACAATGTCGGTCTTCGAGCGCGTGCAAGAAATCGGCACGATTCGCGCGATGGGAGCCGAAGGCAGTTCGATCTTAAAATTATTTATCGTCGAGGGTATTATGCTCGGGCTGATTGGCGGAGTTCTCGGCATGTTATTTGGCGGCCTCGTCGGGTTTGGTATTAACGAAGCAAAATTGCTGATGCCGCCGCCGCCGGGAGGCAGCCAGAGCTTTCTTTTACAGCTACGGCTTTATCCGACAAGTTTTTTGATCGGCTTTAGCGTGGCGGTGGTCTCGAGTTTTCTCGCGTCGATTTACCCCGCGAAGAAGGCGGCAAAGTTGCGCGTCGTCGATGCGCTGCGGCACGTTTGAGCGAATGAAGCAAGTGGTAACAAAGGAGTAACTCATGAAAAAAATATTTTCAATCGTCGCGGTTGCGTCGGCAACGCTGCTCTACGCCGAATCGGCAGACAATATCGTGCGCCACGCCGACGCCGTGCGCGGGCCCGCAGGTTCGTTTCGCATGAAGGTGCGCGTCGTCTCCGAACGACCCGATCAAGAAGCGCAAGAAATGCAGCTCGAAACGTATGTTAAAGATCGCACGACGTCGGTCGTGAAGTTCATGAATCCGCCGCGCGAAAAAGGTAAGGCGATGCTGATGGTGAACGACGACTTGTGGATGTATATTCCGGGTTCGAAGCGCACGTTTCGTATTTCGCCGCAGCAACGCCTCATGGGCGAGGTCTCGAACGCCGACGTGGCGCGCGTCAACTACGCCGACGACTACCAATCGACAATTTTGAAACAGCACGAAACCGTCGACGGCAAAGACTGCTACCATCTCGAGCTCAACGCGAAAACGAAGGTGAGTTATTTTCGCATTCACTATTGGGTCGAGCGCAAAACGTACCGACCGATCAAAGCGACATTTTTTGCCGTCTCGGGTAAACCGTTAAAATACGCGACGTACAAAAGCTATAAAAAGATCGCGGGTGCAACGCGACCGACGGTCGTCACCATCGTCGACGGTATCAAACCCGATTGGAAAAGCGAGATCCATTACGTTTCGATGGGAGAGAAAAAATTTCCCGACAGTATTTTTCAGCAGTCGGCTCTGCCCGAACTTCGTTAAGTAATAGGTAGAAAGGTGTGGAGGATTTTCGGCGACAAAAGAATATTTTTGTTCGGACGATTATCCTCGTCGGCGTTACCTTGCTGCTGTCGACAGGGTCTATAGACGCTGCGGCCAAAGCGATTGGGATAGAGACGCGCGCCGAAGAAATCGACGAAGAAGAAAAAACCGAGAGCGAAGGCTTCAAACCGTTTTGGCAAATCTTGCTGCGCGAAGAGCCGGGCTACCTCTTAGACCGACAAAATTCGCTCTTGAATCCCAACGATATTTTGGGTATGCCGCGCCTACAAAACCGCTTCTTGGTAAATTTCGATACGACGGTGCCCATCGTCGACGGCAAGGGAATCAACCCGCTCGCCGAGTTTGTGATCGGCGATACGTTTCTCTATTTGCAGTACGAGGGCAGCGAGCCGACGCCGGCGAAACCGCAGATCAGCGATGCGCGTAATTTTCTGAAAGAAGCGTACTTGAATATACGCCCGACGTCGTTCTGGTCGCTTTCGGCGGGGCGGCGCAATATAACCGACGGCGTCGCGTATTCGCATAACGTGGTCGACTTTCTTGCCAACCCGACGACGCTGCCGGGGGTGAATTTCGATAATCGCTTTCGCATCAAGAATCGCGAAGGCTCGATTCTTTTGCGCAACGAATTTTTATGGAAAGGCGGCGCACTTTCGTATACCTATGTGCCGTCGTTGACGACGAGCGACGCGAGCGACCCGAAAATTCGTACCGAGGTCGATCGCTTGACGCAATTCAATCGGCAAGATGCGCATTGGTTGAAGCTCTACCAATATGTCGGCGGATTCGACGTTTCGTTGCATTATTTCTACAAGGGCCGCCACAACGCGGGTCTTGCGCTCGCGAAAGTTTTCGGCGACGCGCTCGAACTCCATGGCGAATTGCGCGCGCAAAACGGCAGCACAGTGATGACTCCGTACGAGCAAAGTGCGGATGTCTATTTTGGGCCAAGCCTTGTGCAGCCGGCGATCTATAACTACCAAGGCCGTTCTGACGCGACGATCTATACGCGCGGCATTTTTGGCGGGCAGTATACGTTTGAGAATAAACTCAATTTATCGGTCGAATACTACTACAACGGCGAAGGCTATTCGCAAGCGCAGATGGACGCTCTCTATAGCGGGCTTGCTTTGGCGGGCAGTCGCTATACGAACCCCGCGTTTAATTTTCCGCAAGGCAATCCGTACCAGATGTTTCTCTATGCGGCAAATATGAATTTTTCGTATATGGCGATGGGGGAGCACTATCTGTTCCTGCGCTTGGCCGACCCAGAATTTTTCGGCTCAAGTAAATGGGAAGCGGCGGTCTATTCGAGTGTGTTGCTGAGCGACGGCTCGGGCATGGCGGCGGCGGATATCAGCTATAAGATCGACAAGCATCTCGACGTGCAGTTACTCGTGAACGTCTTTTTCGGCAACAGCCATTCTGAGGCGGGGTTGTTTTATCAGGGTTTGTCGAGCCTCGTCGCTTTGCAGGCGCAATTCTAAAGGAGAAATGTCGTTGACGGCGGGTCTTTGCTTGTCGGGTTTGCAATAGAGCAGTGGCAGTTTGCTACTGCTTTTTTTTTATCTTTTAGAGCATTGGGGGATTCATGAGCGAAACGGAAGTAGTGAGCGAAAATACAGCAGGCAGCGACGCCGAATCGTTAGAAGCCCGAATTCAAAGCCAGTTCAACGAAGAAAAATGGACGCGCCTTTCGGCGAAAGACGTCAGCATTTCTCGTTTCAAAATACTCGAACAGATTTTCGACGAAGTCAAGCGCCAAAATAAACAAGACCTGTTGCGCAGCGAATCGCAGGCGCATCTCGCCGAATACGATTCGTCGATCGCAGCCCACTATTTTCTCGGCATGATGGCGTTAGAGAAGAACATCCCCGATGAAATCGTACACTTAAAAACCTTACTCGACCAATTTCAAGAGGCATCGAAATGGGCGGTCGTCGACTATCTGTCGGAAAAAATGCTCGCGGTCACAAAAACGCGCACAATTTTGCGCGCACGCGCAAACGCGCTCGAAAAACTCGGTAAGCATAAAGAGGCGATTCCCGTTCTCGAACAGCTCGCGGTCTTAGATCGCAAAAATCCCGATATTGCGTTGAAATACGCCGACGCTATCATTGGCGACGATCTCGAAAAAGGGATTCAATTCTATAAACAGGCTGCCGAGGCATTTGCGCGCAGCCTACAATTCGAAAAACTCAAAACAACATGGAACCGTTTGATCGAGCTTTTGCCCGACGATTTTAACTTTTACAAAAAGATCGAGCGTATTCTTAGCGGCCATCGGCAGAAAGAAATTATCGCCGAGCTCTACGTGCTATTGGCGAATTATTTTATTAAAAAAGAAGATCACGACAAGGTGATGCTCCTCAGCAAAAAAATATTGGAGTACAACCCAGGTTATGTACGTTTTAAGAACGAGTTGATTCGCACGTATCGCGAGAAATATAAATCGCATTCGCTATTAGAAGACTTTATCAAATATTCGGGGCTACTCGATTCGCGCAAAAGCCTCGCATCATCGATTTTGAACTTTGAGACGAATATCGTTTTTGACAAAGGCAACTACGTCTTTCACCGCACTTGGGGAGTCGGCAAGATTGTCGATTTGAATACCGCCGAGATGGTCATCGACTTCAAAGACAAAAAGGGCCACAAGATGGATATTCAAATGGCGCTCAAGTCGTTAAAGCCGCTGCGCGAAGAACATTTCTGGGTAATGCAATTCGAGAAGCCCGACGAAGTCGCTAAATTATTCAAAGAGGATATCACGCAATTCTTTAAGATTCTCCTGCATTCATTCGGCGGCAAGTTGAGCTTGGCCGACATCAAGACCGAACTTACCGAGAAATATGTTTCGCTTTCGCAGTGGTCGAAATGGTGGGGTAAGGCACGTCCCGAATTGATGAAAGATGCGTTGATCGGTATCTCTGTGCAAAAGAA
>JAFEGD010000145.1 GCA_018240245.1 Spirochaetota bacterium
CGCAGTCATCACGCGCGTGCAAACACCGCGCTTTTGCGGGCTCGAGCGTAACGCTGGCGATTTGGTTTTATAAACGGATTTTTCCCGGCCAAACCGGATCAATTGGTTAATTGTTGGCATAATTTCCTTGCGTGCGGCAAACTCTAAATTTTTGACATGGCGTCAATGCATCCATCATAGTGATAAGCAAAATCATTATTCGTCGTCGCCTTCAGCGGCATCGTCGCCATCTTCGCTCGCTTGTCGGCCTGCCGGGGCCATCGCTGCAAGCTCATCGGGCTTTTCTTGCGTACCTTGGCTGAGCTGTTCTAACTCTTCTTCGGTGTAGAACAAGTCGCCCATCGTCGCTTTGTACGCGCGAACTTCGCGATAATCGCGTAGCCCCGTACCCGCAGGAATCAAATGCCCGATAATGATATTTTCTTTCAAGCCTTCGAGCGGGTCGTCTTTGCCTTTGATTGCCGCGTCGGTTAAGACACGCGTCGTTTCTTGAAAAGACGCCGCCGAGAGAAAACTTTCAGAGTTGAGCGAAGCTTTAGTAAGCCCCATCAAAATCGGCGTTGCAGCCGCTTCTGCTCCCCCGTCGCGCTGCACGCGCACATTCTCACGTTTGAAAATCGCGCGATCGACTTGGCTCATCGGTACAAAAATCGTATCGCCCGCATCGGTGACCTCGACTTTGCGCATCATCTGACGAATAATAATCTCGATGTGCTTATCGTTAATGTAAACGCCTTGCAGACGATAGACTTCTTGAATCTCGCGGATCAAATAGCGTTGCGCAATTTCTTCTCCCATGATGCGGAGTAGATCGTGCGGATCCATCACACCGTCGTCAAGGGGTTCGCCGCGCGTAACAATTTCACCGTCGTGTACCTGAATCTGCTTATGCAGCGGAATCGCAATCGACACAGAATTTTCGTCTGCTTCGTCGCCGACAAGATGTTCGGGCACGATGCGTAACACACGCTTCTCGCGCACAATTTCGCCGGTATCGCGTAAGATACCGTCGATCTCCGCTAAATGGCACGGGTCTTTCGGATGCCGCGCTTCAAAGAGTTCGTCGATGCGCGGCAGACCGCCGGTAATGTCGCGCGTCTTTTCGGCTTTCGATTCGATCTTCGCGAGAATATCGCCCTCTTGAACCGTGCTACCGTTATCGATCGTTAAGATCGCACCGACGGGGAGAGGAGTCTCCGCAACGAGCTTTCCTTTTTCATAAATGTGCGCACGCGGAACCAATTTCTCGTTTTTATATGCGACGATCTTCTTGAGCTTACCCACGGTACGGTCGCCCGTATCTTCGATGCGTAAGTTCTTGCCGTCTTCGACGTCGACGAGTTCTAAACGACCCGAATGCGTCGCAATAATGAGCGAGTTATAAGGGTCGTACTCGCACATCAGCTGGTTCGCTTTTAAGACTGCTTTCTCTTCGATATGCAGCACCGAACCCGCACCCAACTGAATAGCATATTCGGGAGCCAAAAGATAAATATCGTTTTTCTCGATAAAGATTTGTCCTGCCGCAGGAGCATAGAGCATCGCGTCGGCGCCTTGCTTGTCTTTGAGACGACCGATGACTTCGCCTTTGATGAGCCGCGCACCCAGCTCGTGCGTAAATTCGTTAAACTGCGCCTTTGTATATCGAGCCAAAATTTGCGCAATTGTGACAGAGCCGCGCTTCGCTAAGATGCGCTGCTTTTGCCGGTTCGTCACTTGACGCCCTTGAATGACCAAGACGACCGAATCGTACGGCGCTTTGATCGCGCTCTCGGCTGACTTTGTCGTCGCGGTACCACCGATGTGGAATGTACGCATCGTGAGCTGCGTACCCGGCTGGCCGATCGATTGTGCTGCGATTGTGCCGACGGCCTCGCCGCGTTCGACTGCTTGCAGTGTTGCGAGGTCGATGCCATAGCAGCAACCGCAGACACCTGTTACCGATTCGCACGTGAGAATCGAACGCACCTTTAGACTTTCATACCCCATAGTTTCGATCTGCGCCGCAATTTCTTCGGTGATGAGCGTATTGCGAATATACACGACCTCGTCGGTATTAGGATCTTTAATATCCTGTTGTAAGTACCGCCCGGTGATTTTTGTCTTGAGGCTGACGATAACTTTCTCGCCTTCTTTATCGGCCGACATGTTAAAACCGTCCGAAGTGCCGCAATCGTCTTCGCGAATGATGACGTCTTGCGAAACATCGACTAAACGACGGGTCAGATAACCCGCATCGGCGGTTTTGAGAGCAGTATCGGCGAGACCTTTGCGTGCGCCCGATGTGGAGATATAAAATTCCAACACCCCTAAACCTTCTTTGAAGTTTGAACGAATCGCGAGCTCGATAATGTCGCCCGATGGCTTGGCCATCAAGCCACGCATACCGGCAAGCTGGCGAATCTGCGAACGCGAACCGCGCGCACCCGAGATAGCCATCGCATAAATCGGATTGAAACCGCCTTGGTCTTCGCTAAGGAGCGCAAAAAGATCTTCGGTAATTTTTTCGTTGGCGTTCGTCCAAATATCGATAACCTTTTTATATCGCTCTTCGTTGGTGATAACGCCCTTACGGTGCTCGGTCTCGACGCGCTCGACTTCTTTATTTGCCTTATCGATGACCTGCGCTTTCGATTCGGGAATTTTTACATCTTCGATCGAAATCGTCGGCGCGAAGTGCGTCGCCGATTTGAAACCTAATCCTTTAATTGCATCCAAGAATTTTACCGTCACCGCCGCACCTTTTAACTTATAGAGGTCGGTAATAATCTCGTTCACCGTTTTATTGGTGAGCGGCTTATTCACAAACGGATAATTGGCCGGCAAGAGTTGGTTGAAGAGGAGACGGCCAGGGGTTGTTTCAAAAATCTTATCGCTTTGTGCGAAGCGAATTTTTGCACGGTACTCGAGAACACCGCGGTCGAGCGCATAGTTAAGCTCGTCCATGTTGTCGTAGATAAGCCCTTCGCCTTTTGCACCCGCAAGGTCTGCCGTCAAATAATATAACCCGAGAATCATATCTTGTGTCGGGCCGACAATGGGTTGTCCATTCGCCGGGTTGAGCAAGTTATGCGCCGAGAGAATCAAGAGCCATGCTTCGAGCTGCGCGCGCGGCGACAGCGGAACGTGAATCGCCATCTGGTCGCCGTCGAAGTCGGCATTAAACGCATGGCAAACCAACGGATGTAGCTGTATTGCCTTACCTTCGATCAAAACAGGCAAGAAGCCTTGAATTCCCAAACGGTGGAGCGTCGGTGCGCGGTTGAGTAAAACCGGGTGCTCATGGATAACCTCTTCGAGTCCCTCGAAAACTTCGCGGTCTTCGTTTTCAATCATGCGCTTCGCAGATTTAATATTTTGCGTATATTCTTTGTCGACAAGCCATTTCATGATAAACGGCTTGAAAAGTTCAAGAGCCATTTTCTTCGGCAAACCGCATTGGTAAATTTTGAGCTCCGGCCCAACGACAATCACCGTACGGCCCGAGTAGTCGACACGCTTACCTAAAAGATTTTGTCTGAATCGTCCTTGCTTGCCCTTGAGCATGTCTGACAGAGATTTTAGCGGACGGTTACCTTTGCCCTTAATCGATTTTTTGCGGCGACTATTATCGAAGAGCGCATCGACCGCTTCTTGCAGCATACGCTTTTCGTTAGAGACAATAATATCGGGAGCCTTGAGTCCCAAAAGGCGCTTCAAACGATTATTGCGATTAATCACACGGCGATAGAGATCGTTCAAATCGGATGTCGCGAAGCGGCCGCCTTCTAGCTGCACCATCGGCCTTAACTCTGGCGGCAGTACCGGAATCGTATCCAAAATCATCCATTCGGGGCGGTTATTCGAATCGCGAAAAGCTTCGAGAATTTCGAGGCGCTTTAAGATACGCTTATCGCTGATTTTTTTCTTTGTTTCGATCTTCGCACGAATCAGACGAATTTCTTCTTCGGTGTTGACCATCGCCAATAATTCTTTCACCGCATCGGCACCGATCGACGCATAAAACTTATCGCCATAAAGTTCGACCAAACGGCCGTGTTCTTCTTGTGTGATGAGCTGCTTGAATTCGAGTCCCGATTCGCCCGGGTCGATTACGACATAGCGCTCGAAATAAAGGACGCTCTTGATGTCGTTGGCCGACATATCGAGCACGAGCGCAATGCGGCTCGGCACGGTGCGGTAATACCAGATGTGCGCGACAGGATACGAAAGCTCGATGTGACCCATGCGCTCGCGGCGTACTTTCGAGTGCGTCACTTCGACGCCGCACTTATCGCAGATAACGCCTTTGTAGCGAATCGATTTAAATTTGCCGCAATAGCATTCCCAGTCTTTGGTGGTGCCAAAAATCTTTTCGCAGAAAAGCCCGTCGCGCTCGGGCTTGAGCGTGCGATAGTTGATCGTCTCGGGTTTTTTTACTTCACCGTGCGTCCACTCGCGAATCTTTTCAGGCGATGCCAACCTAATGCGGATTTTATTAAAATCGTGAAATTCTCTCATGCTTGCTCCGTTTTATTCTATCGATTACTTTAACCTGCCGTGTTCTCTACCGAATCGACCTTGATGCGGCGACGAACTCGTGAAAATTCGTCGTCTATATCGGAGATTTCGACCGGTTTTTCGTCGGCGTCCAGAATCGTAATGTCGAGTGCGAGCGACCGAATCTCGCGAATCAATACGTTGAAGCTTTCGGGGACTCCCGGCTTGATTGCGTGGATACCTTTGACAATCGATTCGTACACGCGCGCGCGTCCTTGCATGTCGTCGGACTTCACTGTGAGTAATTCTTGCAGCGTATGCGCTGCGCCGTACGCTTCGAGCGCCCAGACTTCCATTTCACCCAAGCGCTGACCGCCGAACTGCGCCTTACCACCCAACGGTTGTTGCGTCACGAGCGAGTAAGGCCCTGTCGAGCGCGCATGCATCTTGTCTTCGACCATGTGGTGCAGTTTCAGCATATAGATCGTACCGACAAATGCCGGTTGCTGAAAATACTCACCCGTACGGCCGTCGCGCAAGTGTAACTTAGAGTCGCCGGAAACCTTTGCTTTCTGCGCGTAATCTTGCACGTCTGCCCATTTTGCACCGTCAAAGACCGGAGTTTCAAAATGTATCCCCAAGGTCTTACCGATAAACGCCAATTGCGTTTCAAAAATCTGACCCAAGTTCATCCGCGACGGGACGCCCAACGGGTTAAGCACGATATCGATCGGCGTACCATCGGGCTGCATCGGCATATCGGCCTCGTTCAAGATTGTCGAGATGACGCCTTTATTACCGTGGCGGCCCGCCATTTTATCGCCGACAGAAATTTTTCGTTTTTGCGCGACATAGACTTTTACCGCCTCGACGATGCCCGCCGGTAATTCGGCGCCGTCGTCGCGCTTGAAATGCACGATGTCGACGACGATACCCGCATGCCCGTTCGGCACTCTGAGCGACGAGTCGCGTACTTCTTTCGCTTTCTCGCCGAAGATCGAGTGTAACAAACGATATTCGGGAGTTAAATCAGTTTCGCCTTTGGGCGTCACCATGCCGACGAGAATATCGCCGGGGCGAACTTCGGCGCCGACGCGAATAATGCCTTCGTCGTCGAGATCGCGAAATGCGCGCTCGCTGATGTTGGGAATATCGCGCGTAATAATCTCGCGCCCAAGCTTGGTTTCGCGCGCTTGGATTTCAAACTCTTCAATGTGCAAGCTCGTAAACGTATCATTCTTCACCAATTTTTCGGAAAGAATAATCGCGTCCTCGAAGTTATAGCCGTCCCATGGCATGAAAGCGACGGTAATGTTTTTACCGAGCGCTAAGCGACCGTACCGTGTCGCCAAACCGTCGGCGAGCATTGTCGCCTTTCGCGCAACATTCTTGTTCGGCTGGTTGAGGCGGCCTTTAATGATTTCACCGGCGAGAAGGTCGCCGCGATACACGAACGCCCCTTCTTTGACCATCGCTTTCATCGCACCCTGAAACGTCTGCATGGGAAAACTATACGTCTTGCCGTTCTCGGCTTCGAGAATCATTTCGTTTTTTGTCAGGCTTGAAATTTTACCGTTTTCGGGAGCGTTATGGCAACTGACGAGCGCTTGGTGATTCAGTGTCGTGCTTTGATTCGTACGTTTGAACTTTACGAGACGATACTTATCTTTCGTACCGTCTTCGCGCTCGACCTCGATCGCATCGGCGTCGATCTTCGTGACAACGCCGTCATAATCGGCGACGACGCAGACACCCGAGTCGTATGCAATCGGTAACTCCATACCCGTGCCGACGTAAGGCATATCGGGGGTTAAGAGCGGCACCGCTTGGCGCTGCATGTTCGAACCCATGAGCGCGCGGTTCGCGTCGTCGTGTTCGAGAAACGGAATCAAACTCGTCGAGAGCGAAATAACCTGCGTCGGTGCGACATCCATCAGATGAATTTCTTCGGGGGACTTCAACGGGAAATCTCCACGATACCGGCAACTGACAAGTTTATCGAGAAACTCCCCGCTGTCGCCTTGCTTCGCGTTTGCCTGCGCAACGACGTAGTGGTCTTCTTCGTTCGCCGATAAGAACATCGTCTTGCCGCTGTCTTTACCTTTCTCGACGACGCGGTAAGGCGTTTCGACAAAACCGTAAGGATTGAGGCGGGCGTATGTAGCCATCGACGTAATCAAACCGATGTTCGGACCTTCGGGTGTCTCGATCGGACAGAGCCGGCCGTAGTGCGTATAGTGTACGTCGCGCACCTCGAAGCCCGCGCGCTCGCGCGTGAGGCCGCCGGGCCCCAACGCATTCAAACGCCGTTTATGCGTAATTTCTGAGAGCGGGTTCGTTTGGTCCATGAACTGCGAAAGCTGGCTTGCGCCGAAAAATTCGTTCATGACCGCAGTAATCGGTTTAATCGAAATCAAAAGTTGCGGCGTCATAATATCGACGTCGTTCATGCTCATCCGTTCTTTCACGACGCGCTCCATGCGCGTAAAACCCGACTTGAGCTGTGTCGTGAGCAGCTCACCCACCGTGCGCACACGGCGGTTTCCGAGGTGGTCGATGTCGTCGTATTGATAACCCGGAACCTCGTGGATGAGGTTCACCATGTATTTGCACGTCTCGACAATATCGATTGGACGCAGCGTCTGCGTCGTTACGTCGCTACCAAACTCTTGCGTATTGAGATGATTAAACCGGGCGTTGATTTTGTAGCGACCGACGCTGCCCATGTTATACGTTTTCGGATCGAAAAACAAGCGCTGTAATTCGGCGGCGGCACGTTCTAAATTTTTTGTGTGCTTTTCTGCGTCGCCGTGGTCGGGGCTATAATCGAGCGGCTTTTGCTGCTTGATAAATTCGAGCATCGCCTCTTCTTTTGAGTTGACGCCGTCTTTGTCGAGCGATGCGAACACGACGCGGTGATCGACTGCGCCCTTGTTCACGAGCAAGTGAACTTTGTCGATCTTCGCGTCTTTCAGAATATCGAGGTTATCTTCGTTGAGCGCATGACCCGCTTCGACAAGAATCTCGCCGGTTTCGGGATGCACGATGTCGGTCAGTGTGCGGCGGTTGATAAACTTCTGCAGCGTTTTTGCCTGCACGCCTTTGAGCGAAACATTTTCTTCTTCGTAGAAAAGACGCAAGATTTGTTCGTTCGTGCCGTAGCCTAACGCTTTCAAAAGCAAAGTAAATGGAAACTTCTTGCGCCGGTCGATGCGAGCAATCAAGAGACCTTTCGCGTCCATCTCAAATTCGAGCCACGAACCTTTGTGGTCGGGGATAATCCGCGAAGAAAAGACGTTCTTCGCTTCGTCGAAGAAAATAAAAATACCGGGCGAGCGGTGTAACTGGTTGACGATGACGCGCTCTGCGCCGTTGATTATAAAAGTACCTGTCGGTGTCATCATGGGTAGATCGCCCATGTACACTTCTTGCTCGCGCACTTCGCCCGTTTCGATCGCAATCAGGCGAATCGTCGCTTTAAGCGGCGCGGAGTATGTAAGACCGTTAACTTTACAATCCCACAAGTCGCGTTTGGGTTCGCCGAGCGAGTATTCGACGAATTCGAGAATGACGTCGCCGTTAGAGCTTTCGATCGGAAAACTATCTTCGAAAACAGATTGCAAACCTAACCGTTTGCGCTTCGCCATCGGCGTGTCGATCTGCAAAAATTCGTTATACGACATCGTTTGCACCTCGATAAGGGGTGGCACATCGAGCGACTTACGAATTTTTCCGAAATTGACAATTTTGAAAGACGAGGTATCCTCGCCGACACGGACTGGGTTAGAATCTGACATCTTGCTCCTCTGGCATTCGCACTAAACATAATAAACCCGGAGACGCCACGGATGGCATCCCGGGTTTTTTCAAGAAATAAGTAACAAAGAGATTAAGGTCATTACTTGAGCGCGATTTTGCCGCCCAAGGCCTCAATTTCTTTTTTGATTTTCTCAGCTTCTTCTTTAGAGGCGCCTTCTTTAAGAACGCCTGTACCGCCCTCAACGAGCTTCTTTGCATCCATAAGAGGAAGGTTTGTGATTTCGCGCACTTTCTTGATTGCGTCTACTTTCTTATCGCCTGAGAACCCTTCGAGTACTACGTTGAACTCGGTTTTTTCTTCTGCCGCTGCGCCGCCTGCCGCCGGTGCCGCAACTGCCGCTACCGCAACGGGTGCCGCTGCTGAAATACCGAATTTATCTTCCATTGCTTTGACGAGCTCTGCCGCCTGAACAATTGTGAGTGAACCAATTTTATCTAAAAGCTCCTGTACCATACTAACTCCTTAACTTCTTCCCGCTTATTATTAAGCCGTTATTTTATTTTCCGTTCTTTTTTGCGACGCTGTTAATACCGCGCGCCAACGAGGCCATGATATTATTGAGCGTACCGGCAATTTTTGTCGCCGGCGAATTGAGCATTGCGGCCAATTGCGCAAGAATCTGTTCTCTCGAAGGCAGATCTGCGATCGCACGTACTGCTTTTGCATCAAAGAAGGCAGAATCCATCACCCCAGCGGTGACGCGCAGTTTCTCATTGTCTTTGCTAAAATCGCGCAAGACTTTGGCAACTGCGGGCACGTCGCTATTCACGAAGGCAATAGCGTTTGGCCCCTTTAAAGTGGAATCGTATGGAAAATCTTTAGCAACACCTGATTCCTTCAGCGCAATACTGAACACATTGTTCTTTACGACTGTGTATTTGGCGCCAGCCTCGCGCAATTTCTTGCGCAGAGAACTGATGGCGACAACGTCAAGCCCCTGGTAATGCGTTACGATGAAATTAGGACGTTCTTTGAGAATAGCAGCGTATTCGTTTTTTAGCGTATCTTTTTCTAATGATGGCATACTAGCGCATTTCCTTTATGTTGATTTTAACCGAAGGCGTCATCGTGCCGGTGACATACATGCCCACGACGTAATCGCCCTTCGCATCGGACGGTTTATCTTTTAGAATTGCCTGAAACACCATTTCGGCGTTGTCTTTCAGTTGCTCTGCATTGAACGATAGACGCCCCATTGGTACGTGAACGACACCGGTCTTGTCGGCGCGATATTCGATGCGGCCCGATGTCAACTGCGCGATAATACCTTTCATATCGGTCGTCACAGTGCCCGATTTTGGCTTCGGCATGAGACCGCGCTTACCTAAAATCTGCCCTAACTTACCGACGTCTTTCATCATATCGGGAGTTGCGACAACGAAGTCGAAATCGACCCAACCGCCCTGCACTTTCTGGATCATATCTTCGTCGCCGACAAAGTCCGCGCCCGCTGCGCGCGCTTCGGCGGCCTTGTCGCCTTTTGCGAAAACGAGTATCTTAACTTTCTTGCCGGTACCGTGCGGCAACTGTACGATACCACGAATATTTTGTGTGGATTTATAGCGGATGTTAAAATGGCCTTCGAGCGTCGAATCAAACTTCGTATACGACACTTCTTTTAGAATCTTCATCGCCTCTTGCAACGAATATTCTTTGTCGGCGACAATCTTTTCTGCCGCTGCGCGATATTTTTTTCCGTGACTTGCCATACTGCCTCTATGCAATCAACCTTGAACCGTGACACCCATCGAGCGCGCGGTACCGGCGATAATATTTTTAGCCGCTTCAATATCGTTCGCGTTCAAATCGGGCATCTTTTGCTTTGCAATCGCCTCGAGTTGAGCCTGCGTGAGCGAACCGACTTTTTCTTTATGAGGAATTTTTGAACCGCTTTCAATCTTCGCCGCTTTTTTGATAAGATCGCTCGCAGGCGGAACCTTCGTAATAAACGTGAAAGAACGATCGGAGAATACTGTGACGATAACCGGGATAATACTGCCCGCTTGCGCCTGGGTTTTTGCGTTAAACTGCTTACAAAACTCCATGAGATTGACACCCTGAGGACCTAAGGCGGTACCAACCGGCGGCGCGGGGTTTGCCTTACCTGCAGGAATCTGCAATTTAACCTGTGCTATGATCTTTTTTGCTGCCATGAGTGAACTTTATCCCTTATCTGCGAGGAGTCATAATGCAAAATTGTGACATACCGCAAACTATATTTTACTTACTTGCAGGTAATCTAACTCGACCGGCGTTGCCCGCCCGAAGATTTCGACGCGAACGCGCACCTTGCCTTTCTCTGCGTTAACATCGTCGACGGTACCCTGAAAATTTGCAAACGGCCCATCGATAATTTTCACGATTTCGCCCTCTGCAAAGAAAATACGCGGCGTCTGCTTTTCTTCGGCGACTGCCGGCCCCATTTCGGTGAATAGCGAATGCATTTCTTCTTCGCTCAATACCTGCGGTTCGGTACCGGCGCTGACAAACCCCATCACTCCGGGTAGTGCGCGAATGCGATGCTGCAATTCATCGCTAAGATCGCACTCGATAAACACATAGCCCGGCATGAGCTTCTTCTTTACAATGCGTTTTTTACCACCGCGCAATTCTGCCATTTCATGCAGCGGGATTTTTACTTGGCCGACTTTTGCTCCGTCGGGCCACTTCTCTTTTTGCCGCTCGAGGAGCTTTTTTACTTTGTCTTCATGCGACGATAACGTCGTCACGACATACCAGTTCATAGCCATCTCAGCCGCCTATAATCTTGCTAAATAAACGATCGATACCGCCGTCGACTAAGTAGATCATTACAGCAAAGATGATTACCGTTATAAAAACAACGATAGTTGACCGCGAGACTTCATCCCACGAAGGCCATGTCGCCTTTTTCAGCTCTGCGCGCGCCTCTACCAGAAATTGCCAAATACGTTTCATATCTCTCCTGTTTTTTAGCTTTCGCACTCTTGCGTGCTAAGCGCGCAAGGGTGCGAAAGAATGTATTTCAGGGCAGGAAGGAATCGAACCCTCATTAACGGTTTTGGAGACCGTCGTTCTACCGTTGAACTACTGCCCTAATAAAGTGAATCTGGCTTGGCTTCGCCAAACCAGATTCACCAATAAGCCCACGACCGGAATCGAACCGGTGACCTTTTCCTTACCATGGAAATGCTCTACCGACTGAGCTACGTGGGCCGATAGCCCACGTAGCTCAGTCGGATTATCGTGCTACATGGGCTCACGCATATCGCGCTTCGGTTCGCGCTCAAAGGCACCTCGTGTGCCGCGCGAACCTCGGACATCCTGTCCTTCGGAGCAGGAGGGATTCGAACCCTCGGTACCAGTTACCTAGTACAACAGTTTAGCAAACTGCCGCTTTCGACCACTCAGCCACCGCTCCAACATTCGGTTCGCGCCCCGAGGCATACCGTGTGCCGCGCGAACCTCGAACATCCTGTTCTTCGGAGGAGGTAGGATTCGAACCCACGAGACCCGCGAAGGCCTAACGGTTTTCAAGACCGCCGCATTCGACCACTCTGCCACTCCTCCTGTTTTTTACGGCCAGCAAAAAATTTCTGCAGGCGCGTTCAAGTGGTGAAACGCGAGCAAAAATTATAGGCAATAAAAAAAGACCCCTAAGGTCTAATCGAGCATCTTTGGAAAGCGAAACAGCGCGTCAACAGAGAAGTAAATCTTACTTACGAAACTTGGTGTATGCTTCAAGAATACGCGGCAGCTCTTTTTCTAAGCGCGCCGCCATCCACTTCTTGCCTTCGGGAATCGGATGCAAACCGTCGGGTAAATATTTACGAATTTCGGGATAAGGGTAATCGAAATCGAGCGAGAAGTCGACTGTGATGAAGGCTGCAGCAGTAAGGCGATCCCGCAAGTCTTGTAATTTCTCTTCGGGGATTTTCTCGACTAAAGGAATCGGTAACCCGACTACCGGTAGAACGTTGTTCGCCAAAAGCTCGTTCGCAATCCTTTGAATGTTACGAAACATCTCATCGACATCGTGACCGCGATCGGCATCGTTCGTGCCACCCATAATAATACAAATTGAAGGTCGAACGGGCAAAACATCAGATTTCACCCGGCGCAGCATATCGGCGGTCGTCGCACCGTTGACGCCACGATTCAAGACTCGCAGCCCAGTATCTTGGCTGACAATATGCGTCCACGAATGGCCGTTGGGATAACCCCACGTATTCGAATCGCCGAGCGCGACGATGGTGACGTCTTCTGTGTAGACTTGGCTTCCCCTCGGGCTCACCACTGGGTACAAGAACGGCAGAAAGCCAAACAACGTAAGCCCAGATTTAAAAAGCCAGCTTCTTTTCACTGCTTTCATTATTGAATCCTCTTCACGTAACGAATGGTTGTTTGCGGTGCAAAAGGCAAGGATATTATACGAACTCCATCTGTCAAGTGTTATACTATCGGCTCGGTAAGCGCTAAATATAACACTTGCTATGGTTTTCCATAGCAAGTGAAGAAACCGGCGGATTTACGAGAAAACAACGATAACAATACGGCTTTACGTCCTCACACGGTCGTTTATTTTCACTTGTGAGAAAAATTGTCTATCTACAAATTATGCTCCTTACCCTATCCCCGCTAACTGCCGGCAGCTACGGCGGCGGCCCAACGCAAATAGTACTCACGCCCGCAAATGACGCGACGTACGGCGCTCAAACTGGCGCGCTCTTGAACGCTATCGCCAATAAGTACCAACTTTCGGCGCTCTCCGATATTGCAAAAGGCAATTCGAGTGCGCAATCGCTCGCGGCAATGGGTTCGGGCACGAGTTACGCAATGGGAGATTATACGTTTCTCGTCGGCGGAGGTGGCGCACTCGCGATCAACGCAGTCAACCAAACCCTCGGCGATGTGGTCGGCAAACTCGGCGATCTTTCGAGCGACGGCATGCCACGCTTCGGTGTCGGCGCACAACTCTCTGCCGTCGTCGGTATGAATTTGAAAAACTTACGCACTCCGCGCTATTTGGGCCCGTTTGAATTGTCGCGGCTCACGATTTTAGCGAACTTTATGAGCACCTCGGCCAATAACTTGACTAACGGCCTGAGTCTTTCGGCAACTGTCGCCGGGTTGCACGCGCAATACCAAATGCGCCGTGCGCAAGGTACGCGCATTCAGTACGGCGAAGTCTTGCTCACCACCGGTTTCGACTATTCACGGCTCGCCGCAGCTTACGATTCGACGTCTGGCAGCAAAGCGCTGACGACAACGACGGTAGGCTCGTCGACAGGCGCAGACCCGCAATTGACGTGGGCACCGACCGGGACGCTCGCGATCACATCGGGTTCTGGTACCGTGCCGGTCGAAGTCAGTACTTACCTGCGCCTCTTCTACGTACTCTCGCTTTACGCGGGCGGCGCCGTCGATTTTAATATCGGCAAAGCGACCACCGACATCCATCTATCGGGCACGGTCACAGGTAACGCCGGTGCCGGCACAAGCACGGTCGGTAGCGGCAGTCTCGACGTGAGTATCTCGGCATCGCCGCAGTTTGCAAGCGCGCGCGGTTTTATAGGATTACAACTGAATCTCGTACCGGCACCGAACGGTAGTATGTTAGGTCTCTTCGTTCAAGGCAACGCGACGACGCTCAACGGTTTTTCTATCGCGAGCGGCTTGCGCGCGGCATTCTAAAAAATTACTTCTTTTTCGTCGGCGGCTTTGGCTTTACGGTTGTCGCTTCAGGTGGAGCACTCACGACTGCCCCACTCTTCTCGGTGCTTGCCGCTTCGACGTGGGTAATTTGCAGGTCTTTGCAGAGAACATCGGAGCCTTGAATCTTGCACTGCTCGATTCCCGTGCCGTCGGTGACGTCGTTCACCTGCGATTTTGCCGACGAATAATAGGTGCGTAAATAGCCGTTGGTACCGTCGGGGCCTACGTGCGAATTATATTTCACGGCGCTGCACCCCGCGGCAAAGAAAAATGCCGCTACCGAAATTATTTTCAACGGCATACGAGGTCTCCTTTATTGTCGGGCACGCAGATAAGCCCTAAAACTGGCCGCGTTGAAAACGTCGAGCTTTCGAGCGCATCGATGCGGTAGATAACTTTGCCTTCTTTATTGTTCAGCACCTCAAAATTTGTAATTTCTAAACTGCTGCATCCCGTAAAGCTCGCGAACGCCAACAACAAGTATAGGAGTTTCATTTTCATGGTTTTACATCCTTCTGTAAGTAGCCCGGCGCTTGCCAATAGATACTGTCGATATTGAGCTTCAATTCGCGATCGCAGCGTAAATCTTCGCCGCGCAACTTGCAGTTCCAGATCACGGGCTTGACAGAATTATAGAGAAACATTTTTTGCTGAATTTTTAATCCCTGCACATAGACAGTACCGTCTGCTCCCGGCACCGTACGCTGGTATTGGTAATGCGGTTTACCGGTCGCGCAATTAATCGCTAGCAAACTTGCACCGCATAACGCGAATAAAACAATGCGTCTCATTGTGCCACCTGTCATTTCGCCCCCGCTTTGCCGAGCATTTCTACAATTTCTGCATACCCTTTACGCCGCGCCGCTTCAAGCGCCGTAAAGCCGTCCCATGTGCGCACCTGCGGATTAACCCCGGCGGATAAAAGATCGCGCACAATCGTTGTATGCCCCTCTTGCGCTGCGTAGAATAGCGCTGTAAAACCGTAGAGATCTTGCAAATCTTTCTTTGCACCGTGCTTGAGCAAAACATTCACGACACTAACGCGCCCCTTAAACGCCGATTGCATGAGCGCGGTCTTGCCGCCCGCTATGCGAAAATTGCTATCGGGTGCCGCTGCGGCAAGCGCAAGCGCCGTTTGCTCGTTACCGAAATTGATCGCCTCGATCAAATCGGTCGCATAGTCGGCGCCCGATTTAACGAGGTAATCGACCGCCGCCGCATTTTTCGCTTCGGCGGCAAGTACGAGCGCCGTTAAATCGCCGCGATCGCGCGCGTTGACATCGGAGATAAGCGCCTGCTCGGAATTTTTTGCGCGCACCGCGAATTCTGCGGTCGCGAACTCTTTGAGACGCGCGACAATTTGCGCGGCGACTTGGTTGAGCGCATCGAAAATATTCGTATCGAGCGTCGCTGTGGTTTCGTTTTCGATGATAATCTGCGCGGCAGCCGGGTCAAAAACCTGCGTCGTGATGACCGCGTGCTTGCCGTCGCCCGATAGCGCATACGAGCCGCTGATCACAACTGCTGCCTTCGTCTTCTCGGCGATTTGCTTAAAAAGCTGCGCCGAATATTGCGTTGCGCGACCGATTGCTTCGTTCGCGAGCTTTTGCGTTTTGTCGGCCGGACTACGCTTGAAATCGAAATTTTCGGCCATA
>JAFEGD010000146.1 GCA_018240245.1 Spirochaetota bacterium
ACGGCAATAACGGGAAGCGAACCCGCACCGGCGAAAATGGCGAGATTTGAATTTTTTTGTAGAGGTAGGTTTGAACCTATCTCTACAAAGGGGGAGGGATTCGTGTCTTTTTCCATCAACTCAATGAGAAATAATCTAGCGACTGGTAGCCGCCTTTGACCTGTTTCGCATATTGCATGAGCAAATCGTTGAGGAGCGTCGATGCGCCGAAGCGAAACCAATCGGGGTCGAGCCAAGCGTCGCCCAAGGTTTCTTTGACCATCACGAGATAGTGCAGCGCTTCTTTCGAGGTGCGAATGCCCCCCGCAGGTTTCATGCCGATTTTGATGCCGGTGTCGTCGTAGTAATCGCGAATGCATTCGAGCATGACGAGTGTCACCGGCATCGTCGCATTCACCGCCGCCTTGCCGGTCGAGGTTTTAATAAAATCGGCACCTGCACGCATTGCGATAAAACTTGCGCGGCGTACGTTGTCTAACGTTTCGAGTTCGCCCGTCTCGAGAATAACTTTGAGGTGCGCCTTGCCGCATGCCGCTTTGACGGCGGCGATTTCATCGAAGACATAATTATATTCGCCGGCGAGAAATTGTCCGCGTGAAATTACCATATCGACCTCGTCGGCGCCGAGTTCGACCGAGCGGCGCACGTCTTCGAGTTTGATTTCTAGCGGAATCTGCGCCGCAGGAAAAGCCGTCGATACACACGCAATATGAATCTTCGAACCTCGGAGCGCCTTTTTTGCTGCCGGAATCATATTGGGGTAAACGCACACCGCTGCAACCTGCGGCACACCGGGAAGCTCAGACGGACGCAACGCCTTCTGGCAGAGCTGAAGTACTTTGCCCGGGCTATCTTTACCTTCGAGCGTCGTGAGGTCGATCATACTAATCGCGAGAAGAATGCCTTGTGTCTTCGCGGAATTTTTGATGCTGCGAGTTTTGAAACGCGCGACTCTCTCTTCGACGGCCACCTGATCGACCGGCGTAACCATCGGGTCGAGCGTACCACTCGCATAGATGCGCGCGGGAGATTTTTTTGGCACAATTTGTCGCAACGAAGTTTTCATTTTAGAGTGTGCCTTGCTGAGTTGCGAACCGTGTCAAGAAAAAGATTACCGCGCACCCCGCACGAGATGCCAGACATCGTTCAAATAACTCACCGCGCGGCGATCTTTATAGAGCTCGTCGGTTAGCGCATACATCGCGAGATGTTTTTCGGTAAACACCAGTTGGAGCTTATAATAAAAATGTTTTTCGCCGAATATGCCGCCCGTTACCGTGTGCGGCGTGGCAGACACCGCATTCGTTAAAGAGACATAACCGGGGTTAATCCGCACCGCTGGAATTTTCAGCTGCAACTTGAAAACTTTCGCCGCAAATTTCGGAAAATCAGCGATACTACTCAGGCCTTTGAACGCGAGAAATTTGAAGCCACCTTTTTTGCCGAGCGTCGCATACGCCAACGGACGCGAGGCATAGTCGTATGCGGGCAAATTTTCTTCAATCGCGGCAATCGCCGATATGAGTTCGTCGTCGTCGATAAATTCGATCAGGAGCGTAAATCGGCAAGTCGCCATGTCACGACATCCTTGAGCCTTGCGCAGGTACGCCGTTCGCGAGTTTGGGTAATTTTCGTTTCATGAGATCATCCATAAAACTTTTTATCTGTACGCGCACCGATTGGTTATTTTCGTGCGCATAAATTTCAAAAAGCGGCGAGAGTGTCGCCTCGCTGTCATAGCTGCCGATTGCAGCGAGTGCCGCCGAACGAATCAAATCGGTTTGCTTCGTATCGCTCAAGGTCGAAAACAATGTACCGAGGTGTTTGCGTTGGCGAAAAACGCCGAGCGCTGTCAGAGCTTCTACCCTTACCGCCTCGGTCGTTGCTTTGCCAATGAGCGCAGCAAGATCGTCGGCGCAGCGACTTTCGCTAAAGCGCGTGCAGGCGAATGACGCCCAGAGTAAAAGCTCTGAATCGCTTTCGCGCTTGAGTAACGCAAGCACGCCGTTCATACCGCCGCCGGAGCCGAGTCTGAAAAGCCCTTGCAGCAAAGCGTGCTTTTGTGCGGGTTCGGTTTCGCGCGTGAGCTGTTCTGAAATCGCATTCGCATAATTCTTGTTATTTTGCGCGAGCGCCGATTCAAGTGCGCACGTGCGTACCGCAAGATTTTTATCGCTCAAGAGGCGCTGCAATGCCGAGAACACGGGACCGGTTTTGAACGGGCGCAAAACTTCAATCGCCTTGAGGCGTACCTCTTCGTCGCTATCGACCTCGGCCAAATGAATAACGCCGAATTGCGCTTTATCCGAGGCAATCGCCTCGAGCGTTTTTAACGAATAATAACGCACGTTCTTATTCGCATTCGAAAGCTGCAACAAGAGCAGCGGCACTGCGCGTTCGTCTTTGAGCGCAAGCAACGTCTCCATCGCATAAATTTTATCGATCGTGTTTTCGCCGGCTAAAAGCTGCCCGATCAGCGGATAGATACGCTCGTCGCGTTTTGCCGCGACGACTTTATTCGCTTCGGCGCGCAACTCAGAGCGCGGATGCACCAAAAACGGCGCGACCGCATAGATGAGATCGGGATTCTTATTCTGTGCCGCAGCTTCGATACACGCCTTTGTGTAGTCGAGATCGTCTTCAACGCGATTTTCTTTAATTAAGCGCAAGATTTCATCGTTCAAAAATTTACCGGCGACTGCGCTCGTTACCGGCTTATCGCGCATCACCGAAACATAACGCTTGCGATACGAGATTTTCTTATCGGTAAAAAAACTATTGATCGCTGCGATATCCTCATCGTCGAGTTTTTGCGCTTTGAAAACGACAATGACTCCATCTTCGTCTTTCGCGGCGAGCGCTTTTTCGACGTTGGACGATAGCGCAGACAAAGCAGACACTGCCACCAAGACAAAAAAATATGCTATACCGCGGAGAAAATATTTCATAAACTAAACCCCGTGCGTAGGTGAGCGTAGATAGCCATGCTCCCGGTAAAAAGATGTAATTTTTTCGTGTCGACTAACATCTGGCGGATGTCTTCTCGCGAGACATTCTGCAATTGCGGGCAGGCCTGATAGTACTGCGAGTTCTCCATCGGAAAAAGAAATAGATTTATTTTTTTTTGAATTTTTTCTCTGAGGAGCGTAGAAAACCCCATTAAATCGCGTTCGAGCATGGTGTTGAGAAAAACATTGCATTCGGCCTCAGCCTGTCGATTAACTAATACCGCAAGCGCAGCGAGCCCGGCGGCATTGTGCGCGCTGTCGAACACCACGCGCGGCATAGTCTGCAGTTCGCTAAAGCGGCCGAAGATCGGTTCACGCAACGCTGCGTCGATTGCCGCCAAGACAGAAGGCGAGGGAGCAAAAAGCGTTTTTACGACCGCCCGTACAAAATTTTGGTTTTGCTCGATAAATGTTTCCCCCCTGTCGGGAATAATGTGCAGTTGCACACCGACTTTTTTACAAGTATTTTCCAGCACCGCTGCGGCGGCGGCATCTTGGCTACAACTAAACACCGTTTGTCCCGCATGAATGATGCCCGCTTTCTCGACGGCGATGGCACCCAAAGTCTCGCCCAAAATTTTTTGGTGATCGAGCGCAATGCGCGTTAAGATCGCGGCATCGGCCTGAAGGTTATTCGTCGAATCGAGTCTACCGCCTAGCCCCGTTTCAATCGCCACAACCGCGCAATTCTGCTCGGCGAAAAAGATAAAAGCGAGCGCGGTCAGCGCGTCAAAAAAAGAAAGTTTTTCAAAACCCGCGCGCGCTTTCATTACATGCCAAAGTCGCGTCAGATCGGAGGCCGCAATCGGTTCGCCATTCAATGTGATACGCTCGCGCAAACTCACAAAATGCGGCGAGAAGTAACCACCCGTAGAATATCCCAAAGCATTCAACGCACGCTGAAGATACGTCGTCACGCTACCTTTACCCACGGTGCCGGCGACGTGTAGCGTGCGGTAGCGGTATTGCGGATTACCCGCTGCGGCGAGAAAGCCTTTCAGAATTTGTGGGTCGTACGCGCCCGGGGCAAATCTGCGGCTGCGTTCGAAATTTCTCGACGCAAAAAAATCCAAAATCTCGGCTTCGATCGGCGCCGCTTCGGGCGGTAAGTTCATAACGGTTTTACGCGGCGAGATAACCATTTATTTCATCTGTGCTTCAATCTCGTGTAAGCGGTTAATCCACGGCTTCGTTGCGGCAGGCTCGCCCTCGGCCGCGTCGATTTTTTTACGAATGCGCTTGAGTTCTTCGATACGTCGGTGGTTTTCGGCAAGCGTCGGGTCAGTTTCAGGGTCGAACGGCGACACGAAAAATAGATAGTGCGCAACGTGACTCAACACACGACTGCGCGGGTCGCGGTTGGCAATATGCAAGTAGTAGCGACCCGCACGCTTGCCGACGGGGACGGTGAAGCGCCCGCTCACGATCAACGCACGATTTCTTGGAACCGTATCGCTTTTGGTATCGACCTCGGCGTAGTATTCGCCGGGTGCGAGATTGCGCAGAAGAAAATCTCCCTTTGCCGAGCTAATCATACGCGGTGCGACTTGATTCAAAAGCACCACGTCGGGTTCGGGCGGTTGGTACTGCCACACAATCGGAATATGATAGATGCGCGAGTATGAACCCGTGCGCGCGTTACGCACTTGCAAATGCAACACGTACGCGCCCTCTTTACGCGCGGCAAACTGTAGCGTATTTTTCGGAATCAGCTTTGCCTCGGTTAAAGGCTCTGTATCGCTTTTTTGATCGAGCACATAGCGATACGCATATTCGCTGCCCGCCGGCGTCGCCCAATTGACAAGCATCACCGGTGGGTTGCGCTTCACGTCGAGTCGCCAATCGATGTCGGTGAGAATCGCCGTCGGCGCGCTCCACGTTTCGAGAAAGATATGGCGAATTTCGGTTTCGAGTAAGATATTAAGATTGTTGGTGTTGTCGATAATCGGGTAGAGATGCCCCTGCCAAAAAAGTTTTCTCTCCTCGAGACGCACCGCGCGGCGCGGCGTGGGAAAATCGTCGTACACAAGCCTATACGCCGAAGAAATTTTATCTCCCGTCAAAATAATATTGAGTTCTTTCTTGAACGTCAACGGAATCACGCGCTCGACGAACGCGAGTCGCGGGTCTTTGTAGAGCTGTCGGTGCCGTAAACTGCCCGTGCCAATATCGAATTGCCACAGCCCGCCTTCGAGATCGAGACCGATGAGATGCGTCGCGCCGCGAAATTTATAATAGCGCGCATGGCGCACCGGAAAAGGCAACGGATACGCACGGTATTCGCCGTCTTTCCAGAAAGTCCAACTCATACCGGTCGGCGAAGAGCTGACGTAGTGCACTCCCCCGTCGGCCCACTGCAAAAACATGAGATCGATCGGGTCGCGGCTCACCATAATATCTTGCGTGCGCTGCTCGGTCCAATATTTAATATAATAATTGCGCTTGTCGTATGCGTAAAAAAGGCACGAGGGATTTCCCGCTTCGATGTTTACACGCGCGTCGATGTCGTAGACGTTGTAGCCGAGCGCAAATTCGTTCGAGTATCTGACGGCTCCCGAAAAATCCATCGCCATAAAGTGCGTAATTTTCTCGGGGTTATAGACGCTCACGATCAAATCGCCGTCGTTCATCGGAAAATGCTTGATGATATCGGGGCGGCGGCGTAACTTTATCACCTTCTGCAAGCTGCTCTGCTGGTCGGGAATGCGCGCGTAGATCAAATTATTTTCGTCGTCTAACGCAAAAAATCGCGCGACCCACGACGACCACTGCGTGTTGATGATCGTGAGTCGGCTCACGGGCCACGTCGAATCGGCGACGGCAAGCTGCGTCACGAGGAGCGCTAAAATAACGACGACTATTGCTCGTAGTTTTTGCATCAGTCGACCCACGCGCTCACGTAAAAGACAATGCGCTTGCGTTGCCAAATCGCGACCATCGCCGCGAGCGCCAAAAGCATTCCGAGCGCAGTATAAAGATTCTTGCGAAACGGTTTTCTGAGGTCGGGCACTTCGATCAAATGCGAATCGAACGCAAATTTTTGCCGCTCGGGGCCGACGAATAAACTCTTCGCATTCAAAAAATAACGCCCCGGCTTCTGCAAATAAATAAACTCGACCGGCGCCGAAAAATTAATCTCACCCTGCGGCACGCGCTCGGCGCTCGCGATCTCCCACACAAAACCTCTTATCTTAATACGCGGCTTTGCGCTCGGGCACGGGTCGCGCCCCTTTGTCGTGCGCAACGCAGAACACGCGGCGGTTGCGTCATAGTTGAGGCGGATTTCTAAAATGCCTCGGTCGAACGCCGAACTGATGAGATCGGCCTTGCCGCCGACTTCAAGAGCCTTACGCTCGACAACCGGCGGCAATTTTTCATACTCGATGTCGGTGAATTGAAAACGTTTCTTCGCGCGCGGGTCGTTCGAATCGAAATTAAAATGCCGCGGCGCCGCGCGCGTACCGTCAGCGTAGACGATGCCCAGCGAAATGACGCTAATCCCTCTTTCGAGCGGGGCGATGCGCGCGTTGTAAATATTCTCAATGGCTTCGAGCGACGCCTTCTTGCCCGCGAACGGATCTTTGATATCGAACCCCGCCTGATAAAAAACTTCTTTAACTCCCCGGTTGCCGTTATCTTGAATTGTGAAAGTAATATCGGGCCGGGTAATCACGTCGGCCTCGGCGTTGTGGCGAATCGTGAGATCGTTGCGCTCGTTCTTACCGATCTCAATGCGGTAGAACGCGCGCTCAGAAACGTTGCCTCCCAAATCAACCGCTTCGACCGCGAAAACATAATGTCCCGGCGGCACGTTATTGAACGCCATCTCGCCCGTCGTCGAAGTCTCGGTAAAAACACGCGGTAAGACTTCGCCCATCGCCACGCGATAGACCTGAATGCCGCTGTCGTCCGAAGCGCTGAACTTGACGATCACATCTTGCTTCTCGTCGGGAATTCCATTCTCGTGCGTCGGGCTCGTGATAATCGGCCGACTCGGCGCAATCGAATCGATTACAAACGGGTAGTGCGCGATCGGCGAAACGTTGCCCGCCTTGTCGCGATACTTAAGATGCATGTAGTATGCGCCGCCGTTCAAACCCGGAATCGTAATCTGCGTCGCACGCGCGTTCAAGTTATACAAATCGGGGTCGGTATCTTTCTGATCGTCGATCACATACGCATAGCTCTCGACGCCCGACGTATCGTTCGGGTTCGCCCACGAAAACACCGCGTCTGCGGCTTTCGAGATTTGACCCATCGCATGCGTCTTCGATGCCAACTGCAGCGCGAGCGCCGTCGTGTCCGCCTCGCGCATACAGAGCCCCGGCCCGCAACCGTAAAACAAAAACGGCCGCGCTCCCCAGCGCACAAATTCAAGCGGCTTCGGTGCAATGCCGTCCTTCGTCACTCGGTGATCGACGCCGACATACTCGTTGTCGGGTCGATCGAGAAAGCGCGCGTAAACCTGCGGCGCCCCCGCGCGCGTGTCTTGCCAAGCCGCGACAAGCGTGTCGCCACCCGCAACAATTGCCGGCAAATAACTCGGCGATACGTTCTGGCTCACCTGCAAAGCCTCGGCGCCTTCGGGGGCTGCAAAAATAGTCCATATCTTACCGGGGTTGGATTGCCAAATGAACACAAGCTTGTCGCGCGTGTTCGTAATTTTTCCCGAAAAGTTCTGAAAACCGTTCGCCGTCACGCGCAAATTACCCGACCACGTCAGCCCCGCGTCGATACTGAAACTACGAAAAATGTCGTCGATGAGCGTGGCCTCCGCCCGATTCTGGTATAAAATATCTAAACGCCCGCCCCGCCGCACGACCGACGGGAAAAGCGCGCCGCGCGTGCCGCCGCTGATCTCCGCCACCGCAGACAATCCGATGAAAACACCCCTTCCCCCCGTCGCCGCCGTCAAAGAAAAACGATTGCCCGCCGACGGCTCTTGGTAAAGTATAATGTGTCGCCCCGGCGCAGTCAGCTTTGCGAGCGGTAATATCGCATTGAGTTTACCCGCTGTCGACGGCAACACCTGTTTCGTGGTGAATCCCCCCGGCCCCGCCGCGCTATACGCATAGTAAATACCCGCCGCGCCGCCCGCAGGCAGCGTCTCTTGCCACGCGACCAAAATCTCGTCGCCCAACGCCGACACCGATGGATGCACCGGAAACAACTCTTCGGACGGCGGCAGCGTCACCTCTGTAATCGGTTGTCGCACGAACGCGCCACCCTCACTATAAAGCAACGCCACCTCGACCGTCGTCGGCTCGTTCTTCACAAACTTGCCCTTGAGCGCAGACACCGCCGCATAAACGCGACCCTCGCCCTCGTGGCAACACACGCCGTACTCCTCAACGCGCCGATCGACAAGCATTGCGTCACCCCAACCGATCGGGTCGCTCGCCAACTGCGTGGCGGAGAAAAAAATCATACAAAATATTTTAGTACAATTCAATAACTTTTTTTTCACAACGTGAGAAAATTTCAGCGTTTCTGGGTATTTAATATGTAGAGAGAAAAAAATGATCACCACCAGCGTCTCGTTACCCGGCCACGCCGCACACCTCTGGCAAACACAGCACCGCGCGATCATGCGCATGGCCGTGCGCACGTTGCGCCTCAGCATGCATCGCCTGCCACCCCGGCGCGGTACAGCGCGCCTCTACAACCGCTCCGACGTGGGGATGCAAATCGTCTGCACGCGCTTTACCGAGGCCGAACACGACGCGCTCACGTTCGTCGCGTATTCGCTGCGCGTGAGTGTCTCGTATTTGGTGTACTGGATGATTATGCTGTGGTTGAAACCCGCCCGGAGACAACGCCAATCCGCTATTTTGGCTAACTATGAACCTTTTTTGACGAATTGGGGAAAATCGTGTGGTATTTATACTGAATCCCTGATTTTTTATCCCAGAAATCACCCAAACCCCCGACCCGTTCGCCCTCATACCTCGATTTCAAGCCCTTCGTAGGCCGAGACAATTTGCAACGGGTGGTTCGGCGCCATCATACTCTTGTACTTGATCGCCTGTAGCGTCACGCTATCCATCTTTGCGTCGTCGTACGAGGGGTCGTGGTGGTAGAGCACGAGTTTTTTGACTTCACTCTTGATGGCGATGTCGGTCGCGATGGCTGCAGACGAATGCCCCCAGTCGATTTTTTGGAGAGATTCTTCAAACGTGTATTGCGTGTCAAACACGAGTACATCCGCCCCAAAGAAATAATCGATATAGGGGCCGATATCTTCGAGCGTTTCGAGATTGAATTCGGCGTCGGAGCAAAAAATAAAAGTTTTGCCGTTCGGTTGTTTGAACTTATACGAATAGCAGCCGCCGGGGTGGCGTACTGCTTTGCCGCTGACCGAGAGTCCATAGATGTCCTGCGTCTCACCTTCGGGGATATGGTTAAATTTCTTTGTCGCATTCAGTTCGTCGAACGTCAACGGAAAGTGCGTCGTCACCATTTGGTAGCGCAGGCGCGCTTCGATGTCGGTAAAGCACGAATGGATATTGATGGTATTACCGGGAATAAAGAGCGGTATGAAGAACATGAGTCCTTGGATATGATCCCAATGCGAGTGAGTGAAGATAAACGCCATGTCGTCTTTGCCCTGCATTTTGCCGCGCGATAAGAGTGCATTGCCGAGCGCTCGAAGGCCGGTACCGGCGTCGATGACGATGGTTTTATTTTCACTCGTCTGAATTTCGACGCACGTTGTGTTACCGCCATACGTACCACGCAGCGAAAGCGGTAGATTACTCACGAAATTTTCGATCGCTTCGCGCGAGAGGATATCGGCGGGCGACGCAAGCTCTAAAACTTTACGAATTTTCGCCTCGACTTGCTTCGCGGTAATCGCCGTCGCGAGTGAACCGCGAACTCCCCAGAACCGAATTAACATCCCCCTAAATTTAGAGTCGCTATGCGTTAGCAATACTTTTAATGGTCAATTAAGGTGTGCAGGCCAGCCTCGCTATCGGGTTTGTTCCATGGAACATTTGCTCCACAATATCGCGATTACGTTCATCCCGATTTTCGTCGCGATGGATGCGTTGGGAATCGTACCGATCTTTGTCGGCATGACGCGGCGCCATTCTGCGGATGCACGGCGGCGGGTGGTGCGGCTTTCGATGCTGACGGCATTTTTACTCACCGGGGCTTTTACAATACTAGGCCCGGCAATCTTTCGTTTCATGGGCATCACCGTGTTCGACTTCATGGTCGCGGGGGGAGTCATTCTTTTCATCTTGGCAATTCTCGATGTGATGGGGGCTCGCCATTCGCACGACGACGACACCGGCGCCGTGGGGGTCGTGCCGCTGGGGACGCCGATGATCGCGGGTCCGGCGCTTATCACCACCTGCATTCTCATGGCGACGGAATACGGTGTTTGGGCGACGCTAATTTCATTACTCGCGAATGTTGTGATTGCGACGGTGGTATTTTCGTATAGCCATTATTTGACGAAGCTACTCGGCGAATCGGGTTCGGCGGCATTATCGAAGATTACGAGTTTGCTACTCGCTTCGATTGCGGTGATGATGATTCGCCGCGGGGTGCTGAGTATGGTTTAAAGTAAATGAACGCTAAACTCAGCGTAAGTTTTTTACAGCGTGTTCGTTACGTTCGATCTGCTGCTCGATCGACGACCGCTCGCGCAAAGGAATACAATTTTGCGGCGGTTGCCCTTTCTTACGGCTATCGAGATTATCGTAAAGTTCGAACCAGTCGATTGCGCGATCTTCGTCGAGATATTTGACGTTTGCGAGGTGACTTTTTTGCGAGAGATAGCCTAAATCTTCGTCGCACGGGGGAATCGTCAGACGCGGTTTCGCGCACGCAATAACGCAGGCAGAGAGACACAGGGTGATAATTTGCTTTCGCATCTCTCTTTATACTATCGACTTTTGCAATAACTTAATTGAGCCATTGATATGTATGCGTGTAATGCGGAAAATAGATTTACGCGATGAAAAGAATATACAGGTACAGAAATGCTCGGCGTAAAGTACTTTTTCTCCTCATGTGTATTGCTTACCCTAATCGTGCTGTGCGCGTGCGGCAGCAAATTTGTCCGTAAAGAAGACATCCATCGCATTAGCAAAGATTTTGAAGGTATCTACGTACTAAAGCAGAGCGTAGAAATCGGTAATTTCGATAGTCTCAACAAAGGCGCAAAAATTCGTATCTACTTCAAAGCGACAGGCGATTATATTTCTATTTATGCATACCCTTACTCGCAGGTGCGCGAAGAAGCCGTCGGCAAGAATATTATGCAAATTTTTGAGAGCGATTTTCCCGACGGCAAATTTACAGAAGAAAAATTTCGCGAAAAATTAGGTTCGATGGTCGAGCCATACCAAGGCAAAGTCGATAAGCTGCCGACGCAAAACGATTTTGGCGCCGATTTGAAAAAAGGGTACGCGCCAACGCCCGCAAGAACGTCGGGCGGCGATAGTCGAGGTGGCAGGGGCGGCCGTGGGCGCCGTTAAGCGGTAGCCAAAAGTGAACGTGGAGTTAAAATGAAAATTGGTATATTTGGCTTAGGAACTGTCGGCCAAGGATTATTAGAAATATTACAAAAGCAAGAGTCGCACATTTCTGTCGGAGCAGTTGTCGATCGCA
>JAFEGD010000147.1 GCA_018240245.1 Spirochaetota bacterium
CAGGGGGATTTTTGAGCGTGATGTCGGCATCGCCCGTCAGACGGCATTCACTCTCATGGTAGTTAAGCTTGTAGAGCAGCGCCGGGCCTTCGACATTGAAGGGGCGCACCGAAACGACGAGCGGACTTTTGCCTTTCGCGGCAATAGCGATTCCCGTCGCGGTCGCGCGGTATTCGATCGTTATATCGCGCCACTGGCATACTAAGCGATCAGAGCTTTTGAGTTCGAGTTTCACGCCGCGCGCGCGCCGCTGCGGACGCACGAGCTTGCCATTATCGAGCGTCGCAAATTCGAGCGTGTACGAGCCGGGAAAAACCATAATGCCGCCCGCCATGTCGATCGACGCCTCGATCGCGCGCCCGGGAAAACCGATCGCGACCCAGTTGCGCTGCGTCTGGTTGAGCGAAAGAATGTTGTGCGAGCGCGGCATAAAAGACGGCGACTCGGGGTTGTATTGCTCTTCGGCCCAGAAGGGCGGTAAAAACTTACGGTTAAATTGAAAAAAACTGTAGTTCCAAAAACCCGACGCGAAGATGCGCGAGTTCATCGGCAGCGTCTCCGACGGCCATTCGGTTTGGGTCGGGTTGCCGAGCTTCATCGCCGAGCGAATCATGTCGGTCGCGTCCAAGGGAATGCCGATGCGTCGCATAAAGAAGCGACCGATCGAGAGTTTGACGCGCGACCAACGCGATTCGTGCGGTAGCTGGTATGAATTTTGCCGGCGCAGCGGTGCCGTCGGGGGTTGTTGTCGTTGCGGCATGGGAATTTTGACGAGGCAATCGGCGGCATGAAGTATTCGCCGAGCGCGTAAATATGTTTTATCTTACGGGTATGCCATTGGCAATTTTAGGAAAGTCAAAAGACTTAGGCGACGGCTTTAACGTGTTGCGCGTTTTGCCGCAGATCGACGCGCGCGCCGTCGGGCCGTTCGTATTTTTCGACCACTTCGGCCCGCATCCGATCAAAACCGGCGGCGAAATGAGCGTGCGCCCGCACCCGCATATTGGCCTCGCGACGGTGACATATCTTTACGATGGGGTTGTCTTGCACAAAGATTCGCTCGGCAGCGAAGAGCTCATTCGCCCCGGCGCCGTGAATTGGATGACCGCCGGGCGCGGTATCGTGCATAGCGAGCACTCGCGCCTCGAGGCAAATGCACCGTTCAACGAAGGTATCCAGACTTGGGTGGCGCTCCCCATCGAGCACGAAGAAACACCTCCCACTTTTGAGCACTATGCGGCAGAAGTGCTGCCTGCGTTCAGCGGCGACGGTTTTCGCCTGCGCGTTGTCGCCGGTACTCTGATGGGTAAAACTTCGCCCGTGAAAACATTCTCTCCCTTATATTACGGCGATCTTGAAATTAAAGCGGGGGTAAAAATGCATTTGGATTTACCCCGGGGGCAAGAAGCGGCGCTCTATGTCGCGCGCGGTACCGTGACTGCGGGCGACCTTGCCACTAAAAGTGGCACCATGCTCGTTTTCTCCGAGGGCGAAACGCTCGAAGTGAGCGCCGGTGCCGATGCGCGCATCGTCGTTTTAGGCGGCGAAAAGCTCAAAGAGCCGCGCTATCTCTGGTGGAACTTCGTTGCGACCTCGAAAGAGCGCATCGAAAGGGCGAAAGCCGAATGGCGCGCCAATACCATGGGGATTGTTCGCGGTGAAAATGACCGTATTCCCTTACCTGAGGATCAACACTGATGATTGAGCGCCGCACAAAGTGTGCAATTATGCGAATATCTTTTGTGCTTTTTTTACTTTTTTAGTAAGATGAATTGACGCAATGTGACATAACGCGAGAGGCTCCTAAGACAGTTCAGGCGGGCTTTGCCCGCCTGAGTCATCTTTAAGGGGTAAGGGGATACCAAGCAGGGGAGGCTTATGAAAATTCAAAGACATTTTACAACGCAGGGAAAAGACATCTATTCCGATATCATTTTTGAAAAACGTACTTCTAAAATTACGAACACCGACGGCTCGGTTGCGTTTGAGGCGAACGAGGTCGAAGTGCCGTCGTTCTGGTCGAATGTAGCGACCGATATTCTCGCGCAAAAATATTTTCGTAAAGCCGGTGTGCCCAAAGCGCTCGCTCCAGTTGCCGAAGACAACGTTCCCGAGTGGCTACGCCGCCAAGTACCCGACGAAGAGCAGCTCGCGAAGTTCCCCAAAGAAGAACGCTATACACGCGAGACGTCGGCGAAGCAAGTTATGCACCGCCTTGCGGGCGCGTGGACCTACTGGGGCTATAAGCATAATTATTTTTCGAGCGAGGGCGATGCGCGCGCATTCTACGACGAGCTTTCATACATGCTCATGAACCAAATGGCGGCGCCGAATTCGCCGCAGTGGTTTAACACCGGGCTACATTGGGCGTACGGCGTCGACGGCCCGTCGCAGGGGCATTATTACGTCGACCCGGTTACGGGTAAACTTGTGAAGTCGAAATCGTCGTACGAGCACCCGCAACCGCATGCGTGTTTTATCCAAGCGGTCGACGACGATTTAGTCAACGCCGGCGGCATTATGGATCTCTGGGTGCGTGAAGCGCGCCTCTTTAAGTACGGTTCGGGCACCGGCTCGAATTTTTCGGCGCTGCGTGGCGAGAACGAACGCCTCTCGGGCGGCGGTAAAAGTTCGGGACTTATGAGTTTCTTGAAGATCGGCGACACCGCCGCCGGGGCGATCAAGTCGGGCGGCACGACGCGCCGCGCGGCGAAGATGGTGTGTCTCGACATCGACCATCCCGATGTCGAAGCGTTCATCGACTGGAAAGTTACCGAAGAAGCCAAAGTTGCGAGTTTAGTTTCAGGCTCAAAGGCAATCCGCCGAGTCATCGGCGAAGTTTTTGCTGCGGTCAAAGGCTGCGTGAAGCAACCGTCGCTGCTCGACCCGAAGCAAAATAAAAATTTGAGCCTCGCGCTCAAGAAAGCGCGCGCGTCAAATGTTCCCGATAGTTACGTGCAGCGGATTATCCACTTAGCGCGGCAGGGTTTTACCGAAATCGAATTTGAAGAGTATGACACCGACTGGACGTCGAAAGCGTATCTCACCGTCGCGGGACAGAACTCGAATAATTCGCTGCGGCTTTCGAATAAATTTTTGAAAGCGGTCGAAAACAACGGCGACTGGGAACTCTACCGCCGCGTCGATGGCAAGGTACACAAGACGCTTGCGGCGCGCGATCTTTTCGACAAGCTCTCGTTTGCCGCGTGGTCGTGCGCCGACCCAGGCTTGCAGTTCGACACGACGATCAACGAATGGCATACGTGCCCCGAAGACGGGCGTATCAATGCGTCGAACCCGTGCAGCGAATATATGTTCTTAGACGATACCGCGTGCAATCTGGCGTCGCTCAATCTCATGCGCTTTTACAACGCCGAAAAAAACCAACTCGACGTTGTTGCGTATAAGCACGCGATTCGCCTGTGGACTGTAGTGCTCGAAATTTCTGTGCTCATGGCGCAGTTTCCTTCGCAGCGCATCGCCGAGCTGTCGTATAAATTTCGTACGCTCGGTTTGGGCTATGCGAACCTCGGCACCTGGCTCATGGTGTCGGGTATCCCCTATAACTCGGCGCAGGCGAATGCGATTACGGGCGCGGTGACGGCGATCTTAACCGGCGTCAGCTACAAGACGTCGGCAGAAATGGCGGCCGAGCACGGTGCGTTCGCAGGCTACGAAAAAAATCGCGACCACATGCTGCGCGTCATGCGCAACCATCGCCGTGCGGCCAATAGCGCGCCCGAAAGCGAATACGAAGGCCTCAGTATTTTTCCGATCGGTATTAACGGCAAGCATTGCCCGGATTACCTGCTGCAAGATGCAAAAACCTCGTGGGACGAAGCTCTTGTCCTCGGCGAAAAGCACGGCTACCGTAACGCGCAAACGACCGTGATTGCACCGACGGGTACCATCGGCCTCGTCATGGATTGCGACACGACCGGCATCGAGCCCGATTTTGCGCTCGTCAAATTTAAGAAGCTGGCGGGCGGCGGATACTTTAAGATTATCAATAAATCGGTACCAATGGCGCTCGAGCACTTGGGCTATCCGAAAGACCAGATAAAAAAAATAATCGGCTATATTCTCGGCAGCGCGACGCTCGAAGGCGCGCCGCATATCAACCTTGAAAATTTGAAGCTGCGTGGTTTCAGCGACGAAATCTTAGCGACGATTGAAGATGCGCTACCGACGGCATTCGATATCAATTACGTATTCACGCGCTATACGATCGGTGAAAGCTTCCTTACGGGAAAACTGGGTATACCGAAAGAAATCCTCGATAAGCCAGACTTCAACTTGCTGCAACACTTGGGTTTTACCGCCGAACAAATCAACGCGGCGAACGAAGCGATTTGCGGTACGATGATGATCGAGGGGGCGCCGCATCTGAAAGAAGAGCATCTACCGGTTTTCGATTGCGCGAACAAGTGTGGTCGGCGCGGTAAACGCTTCATTCAATACCAAGCGCACTTGAACGTCATGGCGGCGGCGCAACCTTTCATCAGCGGCGCGATTTCAAAGACGATTAACATGCCTTACGAGGCGACGGTCGACGACGTGAAGCATGCGTACATGGCGTCGTGGAAAATGATGATTAAGGCGAACGCTCTCTATCGCGACGGCTCGAAACTTTCGCAACCGCTTTCGACCGTGGGTGAAAATATTTTCGATGCCTTAGATGGTGCAGAAAATGAAAGCGATGCCATCGCAGAAATTGCGTCTGCTCCGACGGCGCTCAAGGCGGCGATGGCTGCCGAGAAAATTATCGAAAAAATTATCGTGCGTAAAATCGCCGAGCGCCGCCGCTTACCGGGGCGGCGTTCGGGCTATACGCAAAAAGCCGTGATTGGCGGGCACAAGGTCTACTTGCGCACCGGCGAATACGAAGACGGTTCGCTCGGTGAAATTTTTCTCGATATGCACAAAGAGGGTGCGGCGTTTCGCTCGCTCATGAACGGTTTTGCGATTGCGGTCTCGCTAGGGTTGCAATACGGCGTGCCGCTCGAAGAGTTCGTCGAGGCGTTTGTGTTCACGAAATTCGAACCGAATGGGGTAGTGCAGGGGCACGACCGCGTCAAGATGGCCACTTCAGTGATGGATTTTATCTTTCGCGAACTTGCAATCACGTATCTCGACCGCAACGATTTGGCGCACGTTTCGCCCGAAGCGTTGGTTGTCGACCAAACGACGACGAAAGACGAAGTATTTGAAGAGCAAGAAATCAGCGACTTGGTCGATGTAACGGCGCCCGCACGGCCCATTGTCTCGAAATCGGGTCTTAAAGTCAAATTGTCGGCAAACCAAATTCAAGAGGCGCGTATCAAAGGCTACGAAGGCACCGCGTGTCCTGAATGTAGCTCGATGACGCTCGTACGCAACGGCTCATGCCTCAAGTGCGAAACGTGTGGAGCCACAACGGGTTGTTCTTAAAGGGGGTTTGAGGGGGCTTAGCCCCCTCAAAATATTCAAGTCCCGGTGCGCTTGAACAACAAATAAAAAAGATCTCCGACACGCTCTTGGTGGCGAATCGTGCGCGGTTCGAGTAAGAGCGCCGCACCTGCCCGGTTGTCGTCGGCGAGCGATTGCGTCGTTTGCGGCGCTTGCATAAGAAATGAAGAAAAGTCGATGATACGATTGGAGTTCTCGCTATGCATAGTGTCTCTCTTTAGGCCGTGGTCGGATCTTCGACAAGCTCAGGGCGCCGCCTGTTTAATTATCGGCATGAAGTACAAATTTCAATAGTATATTTCAATAATTGTCGGAATATATACGCTTAATTGCGCACTCCTGTGACGCTATGCGTGTGTGGTTCCCGAGTAATATAGCCGCGCAGCCAAACGAGAGCCTCTTCTTCGTTGTTGAACAGACGAGTAGGAACCCTCGGCTTATTGAATTGGATGAAAATATTACCGACGATGCGCTGAAATCGCGAGTGAATTAAGAATGCAAAAGCATTGATGTCGCTTTCGCGATCGCGTGCAGAAAAATAAGCGCGCGCTTGCGGAGTAATCGCTTTGAGATTTTTAAGATCGATCAGAAGAGGGTGTTTGCGATGGCGGCAGAGCTCGTTCACAATAAGGCTATTTTCAATTGCGTAGCCTAATATAATCTCGATATCGGGTTTCACTTCGGTACGTATAATACCCTCGTCGATACGCCAAGTCGTAAAGCCGTGCAAATCGTGTTTTTTCATTATGAAGTCATACAGACGACAACGGGCAATCAACAGTGAGCGTATCGCTTGTATACTAACTTTAAGCGGACGGTAAACGCAGGTTGGGCGAGTGCGAACTACCGTCGCCTATTGCAAGTTATTGACACGCTGAAAACCCTTGAATTTGTAAAGTATGAAACTTTCTGAGTTAGCTAAAAAACTTGAGGGTGAACTCAAGGGCGATGGCAATCTTCAAATTCAGGGTGTGCGCGATTTAGAACTCATTCGCGTCACAAATCCCGAGGCAGAGCCGCAGCGGGGCTTTTTATATTTTGTCGAGAGCAAGAAAAATTTTAACGCGCATCCCGAAAGCAAGAACTGCGACGCGCTACTCACGACGTCTGCGCTGGCGGGCAATTTTACGAATGCGATTGTTGTCCCCGAACCACAGGCGCGCCTTGCGTTTATTCGGCTGCTCGAACTTTTCGAAAAGATTCCGGCTCCCGTGGTCGCAGAGAAGGGTGGGGCATATATCGCACCCGGCGCTCACGTCGATGCGAGCGCTATTGTTATGCACGGTGCCGTCATACTTTCGGGCGCGAGCGTCGGCGCACATTCTGTAATCCATCCTAATGCCGTGATCGAACAAGACGTAAAGATCGGAGCGCATACGGTGATTCACCCGAATGTCGTCGTGAAGCACGGCTGCACGATCGGCGACCATTGTATAATTCATAGCGCAACCGTTATCGGCGCCGACGGTTTCGGTTTTTTCGACAAAGACGGCGTGCGCTATAAAATTCCGCAGATCGGCAACGTGATTGTCGGCAACCATGTCGAGATGGGGGCGAGCGTCACCGTCGATCGCGCAACGATCGAGGCGACGACAATCGGCGACTACACGAAATTTGACGATCAAGTACACGTTGGCCATAATTGCCAAGTGGGTAAATATGTGTATATTGCGGGTAATACCGTGCTTGCGGGGTCGGTCGTCGTCGAAGATAACGTGACCTTGGGCGGGCAAACCGCAATCTCTGGTAAAGTGCTTTTGCGCAAAGGGAGCCTCGTAATGGGCATGAGCGCGATGGCGGCAGATGCCGAGCCCGGTACGATGTATTTCGGTATTCCCGCACGACCGGCGCGCGAGATGCATAAGATCAACGGCTCGCTTGTCTATGTGCCCGAGCTCTTGAAGCGCGTGACGGCCATCGAAGAGAAACTGGGGATTACAAAAACAAGCCCATGAATTAATTCATGGCTTGCCTTTTGCCATTTTCGATACAAACGCTTCGAAGCAATTAGTTTTGCCCGTATTGATATACGCATAGTTGTCGTAATGGTGAAAAAAGAAATCGTAATTGTTAACGACAAGCTTACGATTGATAAGATTCGTTAGTCGGTTAAACACACGATCGAAGTCGCGTTGCTTTTCGACTTCGGGCTTATTGAAATAGTCGTCGAGGGATTGCTGTTTGAAATCGTCTTTGTCGGTGTACGGTGTTTGGCTTTCGATAATTGCGAGAAACGCATAGCGTTTCGCCTGCCGCGCATATTTAATCGCATCGATGTAGAACCAAATTTTTGTCGAATACAGAAATTTATTATGGTTGAATCCTTTGCCTTCGTAAATCTCCGATACCTTGAGGTCGCGATAACCCAAGCGCATAAAGTGCGCTGCGCGCACGTCGCGTGTTTCGATAATCATCGCCGAATTTCTCTCGAGCAATTCGCGCGTGTCCTTTTGATAATATTTATTTAAGACGGTGTAGTATAAGTCTTTGAGAATATTCTGCGCCGCACGAATATGCGCATGCGTTTTCTTATAGTGCCCGGCGAGATATTCTTTATGCGCGAGATAATGCTCGCGTGCGGCGCCTTCAAAAGTTTGAATGTCGTCAGCGGTCGCAAAATTAGATATGCCGGAGTTCAAAAAATCGATAAAGTGCTTATTTTCGCCAAGAATTTTTTCGCAGAAGGCGCGGTCGGGTGCGTTCGCATATAAGGGCAAAATTGCGATAAAAAATATAAAATATTTTGCGTAGCGATTTTGCATTAGAATGCCGCCAAGAGAATCGACTCGATTTCGTTGCGCGTTAGCATGCGGGGTGCATTTTCTAAATGCGGAAAGCCGGCGGCGATACGCGAGATGTCTTCAAGCTCGTGCTTTTTGACGTCGAACTCCGAAAGTCGCGTCGGCAAATTCACTTCGAGGAATAATCGGCGCACGCCTTCGACGGCTTTAATTGCGGCTTCGATAACCGAAATGTCTTTGACGTCTTCACCCAATGCGCGCGCGATATTGATATACTGCGCGGGCGCGGCGGTGAGGTAATATTCCATGACGTGGGGTAGAATGAGCGAAAGCGCGTCGCAAAAATTGACGCGGTCGTGCGCGTTTAAGGCATTGGCGATCGAGAATGCGACGCCGACGGGCGACGAGACCGCCGAAATCGAGGTCATCGCCGACGACCAGAGCATGGTCGAAATTAGTTTTTCGTTCTTCGCGTCTTTATAGAGTTGTGGAATATTGCGCCGCATGAGTTCGAGCGAACGCAGCGCCAACGCGCTCGATATCGGGTTCGACTTCGGCGAAAGTTGACTTTCGATTGCGTACGCGAGCGTCGCGCCGCCCAACCGCGCTGCGCTATCGGACGTTAAATGCTCGCATACTTTCGGGTCGTAAAAGCAAGCGACGGGAAATAAGAGTTCGTGCTCGAAATATTTTTTTAATCCGTCGCCGGCGTCGCGAATCGTAAAACTCGGGCAAATCTCTTCGCCGAGCGACGGCTCGACCGGCACGGTGACGAGCGGCAACGGCGGGGTCTTGATTTTAGCGCGACCGTTCAAGACGTCGGCCGCAAAGACGGCGTTCGTTACGAGCAGTGCGACTAACTTCGCCGTTGCGAAAGTTTCAATCGACCCGTAAGCGACGATGACGTCGGCGTGCGCTTTTTTGGTAAAGTACGCCGCCGAATCGATCTGATCGCTCGTCGGGTCGGCGGTCAAGTCGTCGTAAAGAATAACACCGTCCGAATGTTTGGTGAGGCCGTTGCGTAAAACGGTCAATTCGGCTGGGTTTTTATTTTCGGCTTTAAGGTTGAGAAGCAAAATTCGGGTGCCGAATTGTTTTACGTAATTACCGATTTTGAACGTCGAATCGTTCTCAAACTGAATGCGCGTGGGGATTGCAAATTGTGCCCATGATATACCTTGCATTGTAGACCTTTATTAAAGTAGAATCCCCGTTCTTATTTTCGGCTCGCTACAGCGATGAGAGTAAATAAAAAAGGCGGCTTGCGCCGCCTTCGAGAAATGCCCGAGGTTCGGAAGTTAATCCCCGGGATATTCTTAACCGTTCTTAATCGCCGTCGTCAGACGCGCTGCGACGTGGTTTAAGATTTCGTTCGATGGGTTATCGTATTCGCCGCGTGCAAGTTTTTCTTTGACTTCGCGAACCCGATCGGTGCGCACGTCGCTTGCCGAAGCAATGGCCTTTTGCACCAGCGCAGCTTCGCGCGCTTGCATCGCGGCATGCGAAATCGTGACGCTATCGCTACCAATGTTCGTGGCGACCGTGTCGTTAGGCTTAACGGCAACTTTATCGTTTACGGGCTGCAAATGCCCGGCATGGTTTATTTTGTCAATGTTCATAGTCTTCCTTTTTTGGGTTATTCACCCGTTATAACGCGATTTGCAGCGCTGCTTATAACTCTATAAATAGTATCGGCCGGACAAGCAAAAATTTTGAGTCTTTTTTTGAATTTCGTGGCTGCGGGGGCCGTCGGCACGAGGTGTTAAATAAACTTGACAATCTGACTATTATGACCTAAATTGTGCAATGGGCACGACAGCCGCTGTATCAGAGTTCAAATCGCACCTGAGCAAATACCTACGCGACGTGCAGAACGGCGAAGAGATCACGATTCTCGACCATAAGCGTCCGGTAGCGAAAGTCGTGCCGATTGCACCTGCGAAAGAGAAACCGAAGCTTGTTGTTATCCCAGCGCAGCAAAAAGGTTTTCGCGATATTCGCCCGCAAGGCGTAAAATTAACCGTTGACCCGGCACAATATGTCATTGACGATCGCGAAGACCGTTTTCCTTGATGCATCGAGCGCATTGCGTTGGATTTTAAGAACGTCTAATGCGTTACCGAATTTTGGCGCATGGGATAATGCGGGTGCCGATGAGCTTTTTCCTGTTGAGTGTGCGCGGACATTAGAGAGATTGCTATCAGAAGGCGAGTTAACTTCTGAGCAATTTGAGAATGCGCTTGTTCAAACGAATGATTTGTGGAAGTCGATGGTTCAGATTCCATTAAATCATAGTATTCTCGATGCGGCCAAGCAACGCTTTATTGCTCCAATAAAAACCTTAGATGCGATACACGTAGTCACGGCTCAATTTTGGATGCATGATCTGCAAGAGAGCGTGACGCTTGTTTCTCACGACAGAAAGCTGAACCTAATCGCGCGTTCACTGGGGCTTAAAACTTTGGAGCAAAAATGAAACAAAAAATCTTTATCACCACCCCGATATACTACGTCAATGCGCGGCCGCATATCGGGCATGCGTATACGACGATCGCGTGCGACACGTGGGCACGCTACCAACGCCTTGCGGGTCGCGAAGTTTTCTTCTTAACCGGCACCGACGAGCACGGCGATAAAATCGTCAAAGCCGCCGCCGCCGAGGGTAAAACTCCCGCAGAGTATTGCGACACCATATCGGGCGAGTTTCGCACGGCGTGGCAAAAATTAGGATTAACCCCCGACGATTTTATTCGCACGACCGAAGATAGGCATAAGCGCGTTGTGCAACAGATTCTCCAGAAAATTTACGATGCGGGCGACATTTATGCCGGCGAGTACACGGGCAATTATTGCTTCGGCTGCGAGCGCTACCTCACCGACAAAGAACTTAACGACAAGGGCGAGTGCGTTATCCATCTCAAGAAGCCCGAAGTTATTTCTGAAAAAAACTATTTTTTCCGCATGCAGAAATATCTGCCGCTCTGGAAAGCACAGTTATTACAGAATCGGTCGCTGGTGTCCCCCGAAGGCTATTGTAACGAAGTCTTGGGTACGATCGACGAGCTTATCAAGAACGGCGAAGATTTGTCGATCTCGCGCCCCAAAACGCGCCTCGAGTGGGGTATCGAGTTGCCCTTCGATAAAGAGTATGTGACATACGTTTGGTTCGACGCACTCATCAATTATGTCAGCGCTACTAGCTATGGAAATCCACAGCAGTTCGATGCGTGGTGGGCGACGGCGCACCACATGATTGCAAAAGATATTCTAAAGCCGCACGGTGTCTATTGGCCGACGATGCTCATGGCGGCCGGCATTCCCGTTTTCAAGCGGCTCGTCGTACACGGCTATTGGCTCGGGTTTGCCGATCAGAAGATGTCGAAATCTTTGGGCAACGCAAAAGACCCGCTCGAACTCGCGGCCAAAATCGGCAACGACGCGCTGCGCTTTTTCTTGATGCGCGAAATGAATTTCGGCTCGGATGCGCGCTTTTCCGAAGAGATTATGGTGAATCGCCTCAACGCGAATTTGGCGAACGATTTGGGCAACCTGGTGCAGCGAACGCTGTCGATGCTCAAAAAATACGAATGTGGGCCGAATCCGCAAACGGCACCGCACACGTCGGCGGCGCACATCGATGCGTCGCTGAAGACGCTCAAGGCGGATTATCTGCGTACCTTCGATAATTTCGAATTTCAATATGCGATCGAAGCGGTGTTCGTTGTCATTCGCTCGCTCAATAAAATCGTCGACGACTACAAACCGTGGTCGCTCGCGAAAGAGAATATGACAGAATGCACTGCGCTCCTCAATACGCTTGTGCGCGCGATTGCGGTGGTGCTCTTGTATTTACGCCCGGTACTCCCCGAAAAAACGGCGGAGTATTTGACCTTGCTTAAAGTAACATCGCAGCAAGAGTTTCCCGAAACACTCGCCGAGGTTGCGTTCGCCGAACAAAAGCTCGACGCCTGGCCGATGCTCTTTCAGCGCATGGAAACTGTGTAATGGCGGTTTTGAGACGCGCGCTAACTTTTCGCTTTAACGCCCGCAATAATTTTCTGCCATAGCGCAGGGCCGGTGATGTGTACCGATTCTCCGGTGACATCGACAGCGACCGAGACGGGCATATCTTCGACCTCGAACTCGTAAATCGCTTCCATGCCTAAATCGGCAAATGCGACTACGCGCGATTTCTTGATCGCCTTTGCGACCAAATACGCGGCTCCTCCCACCGCCATAAGATAAATTGCTTTGTGCTTTTTGATCGCCTCGATTCCGGTGGGGCCGCGCTCCGATTTACCGATCATGCCGATGAGACCCGTTTGCGCGAGCATCATTTCGGTGAACTTGTCCATGCGCGTTGCGGTGGTGGGCCCTGCTGGCCCGACAACTTCATCACGTACCGGGTCGACGGGCCCGACATAATAGATGAAGCGGTTATGGAAATCCACACCCTCGGGTAATTTTTCGCCGCGCGCGAACATGTCGGCGATGCGCTTATGTGCGGCGTCGCGGCCGGTGAGTAGCGAACCCGTGAGCAGCAGCGTCTCGCCCGGTTTGAACTGCGCCAAATCTTCTTTCTTGAGCTGGTTGATGTTGACGCGCTTGGCACCTTCGGCTTTCCAGTGAATGTCGGGCCAGTCTTCGAGCTTGGGCGGGTCGAGATAAACCGGACCCGAACCGTCGAGCGTGATATGCGCGTGGCGTGTCGCCGCGCAGTTGGGTATCATCGCCACCGGCAGCGACGCCGCGTGTGTGGGATAATCCTTGATTTTGATGTCTAAGACCGTCGTGAGACCGCCTAAGCCCTGCGCACCGATACCGAGTTTGTTGACTTCTTCGTAGAGCTTGATGCGCAACTCTTCGACTTTATTTTTCGGGCCTCGCGCAATCAACTCTTGCATATCGAGCGGATCCATGAGCGATTCTTTCGCCAATACCATCGCTTTGTCGGCGGTACCGCCGATGCCGATGCCGAGCATTCCCGGTGGACACCAACCCGCACCCATCGTCGGCACTGTTTTCAACACCCAATCGACGATACTGTCCGAAGGGTTGAGCATGACAAACTTCGATTTATTTTCGGAACCGCCGCCTTTCGCCGCGACGGTGATCTCGAGCTTATTGCCCGCGACAATTTGCGTATTGATCGACGCGGGCGTATTGTCTTTGGTGTTCTTGCGCGCCCCCGCAGGGTCGGCGACAATCGACGCGCGTAAAATATTATCGTGATTGAGATATGCCCTGCGCACGCCTTCGTTGATCATGTCTTCGAGCGACATCGTTGCTTGCCACGCTATATCCATCCCCACCTTGACAAACACCGTCACGATGCCGGTGTCTTGGCAAATCGGCCGGTGGCCAAACGCCGACATGCGCGAGTTCAAAAGAATTTGCGCCATCGCATCTTTCGCCGCCCGGGACTCTTCTTTTTCATACGCCTTATTCATCGCTTGAATAAAATCGGGTGGGTGGTAGTAGGAGATATACTGTAACGCGGCCGCCACCGATTCGATGACGTCGTCTTGTTTAATGAGGGTTGGCATGACACACGGCAAATTCGGCGCTTAGGGCGAACATCAGAAAAACTTGCCAAGATGTACAGTGTTGATTAAACTGTACATGTGCTGCTCAATGTAGGGTTCACCGATTTACGGCAACAGCTTGCGACCAAGCTCGATTTAGTCGAGAAGGGCGATACAATTCTCGTCGAGCGCCGCGGCAAGGTAATCGCAAAAATCGTTCCGGTCAACCCGCCTAAACGCGAAAAAAGCTGGAAGCGTAAAATCACTCCCATCAAAGTAGACGGCCCGTCGTTTACTGAAATTATTCGCCAGATGCGCGACGAATCGTGGTAGCTTTTTTCGATACCTCGGCGCTTTTGAAGCGCTATCGTATCGAAGAGGGTACGCCTGCCGTAGAAAAAATTCTTGAAATGGTCGATAAAGTTGTTTTGTGCCAAATCGCGCGTTCAGAAGCGATATCGGCGTTAAATTTTCTTAAGCACCGTAAGCTGTTGGAGCAATCGCAATACCAAAAATCTTTGGCCGATTTAGAAGCGGACTTTGCAGACTATGAGATAATTCCACTCGATCTTGAAGTGGAAAATCGCGTGAAGAAAATCGCCGAGCGCTATGGTCACAAGGCGCTCGACAACATACAGTTAGCGTCGGCCCTCGTTGCGCGCCCCGATATTTTTGTGACTTCGGACAAGAAGCTGCAACGGCTCGCAGAAAACGAAAAATTGAAAGTTAAGCTCGTTTGAGCAGTTCTGTAATAGGGCACCTCTAAAAACGCCGCCAGAAAATCGGAAACGCTGCATTTTGAAGACAAACCGCGCGCAAACGACCTAAACGGCCGGTTTCCGATTTTCTGTTCGGCAGTTCAGGCCGAATGCGCGGCTCTTTTAGAGATGCCCAATAGTTATTACATCCGCGGATGCAGTAGCTATTTCATCTTGTATTTTTTCTTGAATTTATCGACGCGGCCTGCCGTGTCGACGAGTTTTGTCTTGCCGGTGAAGAATGGGTGGCAATTCGAGCAAATCTCGACAAAGATTTCTTTTTTCGTTGATCGCGTTTTGTGTTCGGCACCGCACGCGCAGCGAATCACCGCGTCTTCATAAACGGGATGTATACCTGCTTTCATAAAACCTTAAACGTTTTTTGAAACAGGGCGGCAAGCCAAAGTGCATATTCTTCTTTCCGTCCTGAGTGCTTTCGGCGGATTTCTCCCATGTCGATATCTGCCGCCGAAGTACAAAAAATTGCCGGTTTAAGTAAACTGCGCCTCGAGGGCGACGAATTAGAGCGTATGGCGCGCGATTTTAACGGTATATTAGGTTTCGTCGCGCAGATCAACGAAGCCAAGACTGACCATGCGCCCGCCATCGACCATCCGCTCGGGCATATCAACGCCGACCGCGACGACACGAGCGTGCCGTCGATCGACCAAGACGCGATTCGCGCGTTTGCGCCGAAATTTGAAGCGGGCTTTTTTGTCGTACCGCGCGTCATCGAAACCTAAAGTTAAACCGCGTGCAGCACGCCGAAGAGTTTGTCGAGTATCAAAAGTATCTTATTTCCGATCAGCGCGAAAAGCTGATTCTGCCGCAGCATTATACCGCGCAACTGAGCCGTGAGGTACGCGAAGACCTCAACGTACTCGATTTCGGCTGCGGCCACGGTTATGTCGCGATGCTGTTGGCGCTTCTCCCTTTGAAAGGGTTGCGCGTCTATGCGTGCGATACCGACGAGGAGTGCCTCGACGTTTTGTGGGGGCGCATCGCCGAGCGCGGGGTCAAAAATCTGACGGCGTTTCATTTGCCGAATTATTCGCAGATTTATCTTCCCGGTTGGTTGCCGCCCGTAGATTATGTTTTTTGTTCGTTCAGTATTTCGACGCTCGAACACCCCGATATCGGTTTGCCGCAGCTTGTAAAGCACGTTGCGAAAGGTACGCAATTTTCGTTCACCGAATGGGAAAGCGAACGCTCGCATCCGGCGATCGACATTTATGTCCCCCCGGCGCGCCGCATCGTGTTTGCCGATTTCAAACAATTGGTCGAAGAGAGCGGACTCAAAATTTTATTCGAAGAGAGCGGTAAACAGCAGTATTATAGTGTGCGGGCAGTGAAAGACTAAGGCGCTTGGCGACATTCACCGGGCTTGGCTGTCGTAAGCTCAAGCGGATATTGGGATTTTTTCTCATGGTGGTCGGAGGTTTTTGTCTTCCACATACCAGAACGTGATATTTTCTTCTGCGAAACCTGCTTCAGCATCCCATTTTGTACTTCTGAATGAATAGTTAGTCGAAAAGAAACGCCTAATCGCGCGGCGAGAGGGCTTTTGCCATAGTTTAATCAGTCCGTAGATAAGAGAAGACACACTGACTCGCAACGCCGCTGCCACAAAATGAAAGGTATCATACTCTGCAGCCCTAAACCGTGTAGTAACTATGACAAACTCCTCTCCATTTTGCCGGTTGTAGCGCCGAGTTACCTCGCGCCGTGCTTCTTTACGCATTTGTATGCGTAAATACCGCTCGGCAAACCGAATAATTTCTCGACGATGTTCGCGCCATAATATCGCTGCGCCTTTCGGTAGACTGACGCTCGTCGTTAGTGTGTTGTGCATTGGCCCTCTATTTATTAAATACCCATAAATAGCAAAATTTTCTCACAGATTTTGTAAAAAATTAGGTTTTTGCGGATAGCATGGCGTTTCAGATGCCGATTACTGGCGCAGAGCCGCAATAGTTATTACATTCGATTTTAACTTTTAGTTCTTCGCGGTTTACCAAAGCTGGGTCATGGGTGCGGGCGCGTTTTGTGGGTTTCTTTTGGCTTGCGAACGGGAATCGCCTGCTGCTACAGAGAAAATCGCAGGCCTCGCCATTCACCTTTTGCGTTCAAAAGGTGAATGCCTGCTAAAGCGCTTCGCTGCCTGCGATTTTCGCGCAATCCATTCGAAGGCACGGCATTCCCGTTCG
>JAFEGD010000148.1 GCA_018240245.1 Spirochaetota bacterium
CACGCCCGAAGGCAAGGCGGGCGACGACGCCGACTACATGAACCATAGCTGCGCGCCCAATACGTGGTTTGAAGCCGACGGCTCGATGACCGCGCTACGCGACATCGCGAACGGTGAAGAAGTGACGTACGACTACGCAACAAGCGAATCGCGCGCCGATTTTCGTCTCGATTGCCGTTGTGGTAAGCGCGAATGCCGTGGCACAATTCGCGGCGACGATTTGGTGCGGCTGCCCGAACTCAGAAAGTACTACGGCACGCATATTATGCCCCACGTCGTGCTATGATAGAAGACGGGCGAAATAGTTAGTCCAAAATAGTATTTTTTTTTGTTCCAGTGAGAATAATCGGCTGTTTTTTGGTATTTAATTTATAGAGGCCACTAACAATAACAATTTCGGATTTCTGTTCGTAAGTCAGTTCAAGCCGAGCGTGTAGTGTTTTGATGTGCTCTAAAGAGGGTTATGCAAAAAAAGATTATTACCAGTGTCAGCTTACCGAATGCTGCTGCCAAATACTGGCGTGAGCATCGCGCCAATATTATGCAATTCGCAGAGCGTTATTTACGTTTACAGATGCGTAATCCTGTACGCCGCGAATTGGCGCGTCAATATAATCGTACGGGAGATGCTTTTGAGATTGTCACCACTCGGTTTTCAACGGCGGAGTACGATACGCTTCATTACGTTGCAGCAGCATTACGTGTCAGCGTATCTTCTCTAATTTTCGGGCTCATCAAACTCTGGCTTAAGCCATCGCGACGAGCCATTCAAAGATTTTTTTCGATTAACTATTCGTATTCTGCACCAAAATGGGATCCAGAAGCAGGGATATTGGAAGAGATCTTAACATTTTGGCGCCATAACGGAAACAATGCAACCGTTCCACTCGCTGATAATTTAAGCTCGACTCCCTAACTATCCCCCCAAGCTCCACCATGGGCTTCATCAAACCAACCATACCGCCTTACGATGCGCTCGCCTGGCAAAAGCTGCCGTTCCGCGAACGCGTCCGCGAAGCGTGCCAAGCATGGGCGCTGCAGGGCTATGGCACCCCCATCGGTGCATATCTGCTCTATGTCTTCAAAGTTGTCTTTTACATTTATATGTGGACTTTCTTTGTGGCATTTACCCCTGGCTTGGGCGTGATCGCCGATTGGCGCGATTGGATTTTTCACCCGATCGCTTTTCAAAAAGCGATTCTGTGGAGCATGCTCTTTGAAGTCTTGGGTTTGGGCTGCGGTTCGGGTCCGCTCACTGGCCGGTATTTCCCTCCCGTCGGCGGATTTCTCTATTTTCTGAGGTTCGGCGCGACGAAGCTCTCGCTTTTTCCGAAGTTACCGTTATTCGGAGGCATGCGTCGCACGCTATTCGATGTCGCTCTTTATGCGTATCTGCTCGTCTCGCTGGTCTATATCCTCGTGCAGCCGAGACTGACTTTTGAAACGCTGCTACCCGTCGTAATTATTTTACCGCTTTTGGGTGTTGCCGACCAAACGCTTTTTCTCGCGGCGCGCGGCGAGCACTACTGGACAACCGCCGTTTGTTTTTTATTTGTCTGTAGCGCCGACGCCTCAGAGGCGCAACTTGCCGGAGCGAAAGTGGTGCAACTCAGCTTGTGGTTTTGGGCGGGGTTCTCAAAACTCAACCGCCATTTCCCGTATGTCGTGGGTGTCATGAATTCTAACAGCCCCTTCACGCGCTTCGGCTGGATGAAAAAAATCATGTATAAGAATTTTCCCGACGACGTCAATCCCTCCACCTTGGCGCGCATTGCCGGCCATTGGGGCACCGCCGTCGAAATGGGAATTCCGATTTTGTTTTTGGTTTCTCCGGTGGGTAGCTATGGCTACTATGCTGCGCTTGCGCTCATGCTGGGGCTGCACATCTATATCACCTCGAATGTACCGATGGGAGTGCCGATCGAATGGAATTTTATGGTCGTGTACGCGGCATTTTTTCTTTTTGGCGCGTATGCCGAAGTGCCGATTTTGCCTTTGCCCTGGCACTTAGGTATATTTTTGTTTGTTATGGTCGTTGCGCTACCGCTCATCGGCAATATTTACCCGAAAGCGTTGTCGTTTCTTTTGTCGATGCGCTATTACGCGGGCAATTGGGCGGCGAGCGTGTGGCTTTTTAAGCTCGGCTCGCATAAGAAGCTCGAGCGACTAACTACGAGCGCGCGCTGGGTGCCCGACCAATTGCGCCTTTTCTACAGCGAAAAAGAAACGATCGCTATTTTGAGTAAGGTCATGGCGTTTCGCCTCATGCACTTGCACGGGCGCGCGTTTGCAGAGCTTATTCCCCAAGCCGTCGCCGATGTCGACGACTACGAATATAGCGAAGGTGAGGTAATCGCAGGGCAAGCGTTAGGTTACAATTTCGGCGACGGGCATTTGCACGACGAAAAGCTTGCCGCGGCCTTGCAGGCGCAATGCCATTTCGAACCCGGCGAGGTGCGTGCGATCTTTCTGGAATCGGAGCCACTCTTCAAGACAACGCTCGCCTACCGCATTCACGATCTCGCCACAGGTAACATTGCCTCGGGAGAAATCGACGCCGCAACGCTGCGCAATAAAAACCCGTGGGACCTCATCCCCAGCCCTTCTCCTAGGGGAGAAGGGAGCAATAAATCGATCCCCCCCTCTCCTTCAGGAGAGGGGGCTGGGGGTGAGGCGTGAGGTTGGACGCCGTCGTCGTCGGCTCTGGCCCTAACGGTCTTGCGGCGGCGGTGCGGCTCGCACAAGCGGGGCTCAAAGTCAAAGTTTTCGAAGCGCATAAAGAAATTGGCGGCGGCACGCGCACTGCGCCACTCACGCTCAAGGGATTCAAGCACGATGTCTGCTCGGCCGCGCACCCGATGGGTGTGACGTCGCCCTATCTCAAAACGCTCCCTTTAGAAAAACACGGCCTAAAATGGATTTTCCCTGAAGCGTCGGTCGCGCACCCTTTAGATTCGGGCGCGGTCGCACTCTTGACCCAATCGCTCGACGAAACCGCCGACCGTTTGGGGCGCGACGCAAAAGCATACCGAGCGCTGGTCAAACCTTTTGCCGACCACGCCGAAGAACTCATGGCCGGCGCGATGAACCCCGCTGCTTTCCCCAAGCATCCGCTGCTTATGGCACGCTTTGGTGTGGCGGGGTTACGCTCGGCTGAACATCTCTTCAAAAAATTTCAAACGGCAGAAGCCAAGGCGCTCATCGCCGGCTGCGCCGCGCATGCGATTTTACCGCTCGACCGCTCGCTCACGGCAGCCGTCGCGCTGATGTTTCTCGTTGCCGGTCATATTAAAAATTGGCCGGTCGCCCAAGGTGGTTCGCACGCAATCACCAAAGCGCTCGCCGCCTACTTCATGGCGCTCGGCGGCAGCATTGAAACCGGCGTGCGTATTCTGTCGCCGCGAGAACTCCCCCCTGCGAAGGCGTACCTTTTCGACACGAGCCCCGACTTGCTCGCGAATCACTTTGCCGACATATTACCCGCACGCTATGTCGCACGCCTCAAAAAATTTCGTTATGGGCCCGGCATCTTCAAGCTCGACTATGCGTTACGGGGGAGCATCCCCTGGAGCAACAAAGATTGCCTCAAAGCGTCGACTATACACCTCGGCGGTACTGCGGCAGAAATCGCCGCCGCAGAAAAAGCCGTCTGGGCAGGGGAGCATCCAGAGCGCCCCTATGTCTTGCTCACGCAGCAAAGCGAATTCGATGCGACGCGCGCACCCAAGGGAAAGCACACTCTGTGGGCTTATTGCCATGTACCGGCAAATTCGACGGTCGATATGAGCGGAGCTATGGAAAACCAGATCGAGCGCTTTGCGCCGGGCTTCAAAAAAACCATCCTCAAACGGCATACAATGACGGCTATGGATTTCCATAGCTACAACGCGAACTATGTCGGCGGCGCGATTACGGGCGGCGTTTCAGACTTGATGCAACTCGTGTTTCGCCCGGTCGCGCGACTTAACCCCTACACGACGCCGAACCCCAAAATTTTTCTCTGCTCGGCGTCGACCCCTCCGGGGGGCGGTGTACACGGCATGTGTGGATTCAATGCGGCGGAGACGGTTTTGAAGTTTTTGAAATAGTTCTTGATCGACCCAACATAGCTTTTACCGAGAACGATTATTCGCTTTCGAGTATGTTCTAAAATTGAAGAACGGCGCACATGAATCCCGCAATTACGCAAGAGATTATCGACGCGGCGCTTGAGGCCGGCGCGAGCTTTGTCGATCTCTACGAAGAAGAAACGCGCAACGCGGTCGTGAGTTTGCGCGATCACAAAATCGAAAACGCGACCGCAGGCATCGAATATGGCATCGGGCTGCGCCTACTCTTCGGTACCGATGTCGTCTACGGCTACACGGGTTCAGACAGCAAGGCGGATTTGTTGCGTCTTGTTGCGGCGCTCGTGGCGGCGCGGGGAAAAACAAATACCGCAGAGACGCAGCATGCTGCGTCTCTACAGAAGAATATTTTCCACGCGCCGCGCATGCAAGAAATTCTACGCTCGCCCGCCGAAGCGGGACAGGCGGCAAAATTACCGCTATTACTGCGTGCCGAAAAAGTGGGCTATGCCGTGTCGCCGCACATCGCGCAAGTCTCGGCGTCATTGGCCGATTCGCATAAAATAATTACAATCGCCAATAGCGAAGGGCTCTTTGTGAGCGATACGCGTACGCGCACGCGGTTTTCGGTTTCGGTGACGGCCGAGAAAAATGGCGAGCGCTTTGTTGCAAGCGAATCTCCGGGGGCGCTCTCGGGTTTTGAGTTTTTTGAAAATTTGGATATAGAAAAGTTTACGAAGGTTGCCGCCGAGCGCGCGGTGCGCATGCTTTCTGCCGGTTACATCGACGGTAAGAAAATGCCGATTATTTTGGGTAACGGCTTCGGCGGCGTTATTTTTCACGAGGCGTGCGGGCACCCGCTCGAAACCGAAGCGGTACGCAAAAAAGCGACTCCTTTTGCCGATAGGCTCGGTGAGAAAATTGCACACAGTGCGGTGACCGCCATCGACGACGGCACTATCTTCGGCAGTTGGGGTTCGGTCGCGATCGACGACGAAGGTATGCCGACCGAGAAGACAATCCTCATTGAATACGGTGTACTCAAAAATTTTATCTCCGACCGCGTGGGGGCTTTAGAGTGCAACGTGCGGCGCACAGGTTCGGCAAGGCGCGAATCGTACAAGTACGCTCCCGTTTCGCGTATGCGCAACACATATATCGCCGCTGGCACCGACAGTTTCGACGGCATGCTCGCCGGTATCGACGACGGGCTTTACGCGCCGAAACTCGGTGGCGGTTCGGTCAACCCCGCGACCGGTGAATTTAATTTCGCGGTCGAAGAAGGCTATCACATTCGTCACGGTCGCCTCGTCGAACCGGTGCGCGGCGCGACCTTAATCGGCAAGGGCCATGAAATTCTGCCGAAGATTTCAATGGTGAGTTCAGACCTAGAGCTGACGGCAGGCATGTGCGGAGCGTCTTCGGGAAGCGTGCCGGTCACCGTAGGGCAGCCGACTCTCAAAGTCGATGAGATACTTGTGGGGGGGAGATGAGACCCCACCCCCTTTCCTCTCCCCTTCATAAGGGGAGAGGTGCCGAAGGCGGGGTGGGGTCGATTAACAACGCTATCGAAAAAATTGCCGAGCTTGCTCGCGCATCGGGTTGCGACGCTTACGATATTATCGCACACGAATCGAATAGCGAGAGCGTCGAGGTGTTCGAGCAAAAAGTTAGCAACAGCGAAATCCAAAATTCGGTAGCCTTAGGCATTCGCGTTTTCAAGAATCGGCGCCCCGGCATCGCGTTCACCGAACGCTTGACCGCCGATGCGCTTGCGCAATGCCTTGCCGACGCGCTCGCACACACCGCGCTCACCGACCCCGTGCCATTCACGGTTGCAGAAAACTTACCCGCCACGACCGAAAATTTCGATCGCCACGCGCCCGATTACGACGGCGTCGATTTTTCACAGCTCACGCGCTACGCGCTCGAAGTCGAAGCCGCGGCGCGCGGTTTAGACAAGCGCGTCGAGAACGTCCCTTATACGGGTGCCGCGCGATCTTCTGCACGCAGATATTTCTTGAATTCGAACGGTGTGCGTTACGAGCATATCACGCAAGACTTCAGCGCATATTCGGCGGCGGTGTCGGCGCTCGGCGAACAGAAGAAGATGGGTTTCTACGCGAACAGTCGGCAGAATTTTGCCGAACTCAAAGCGTTGCCGATCGCCGAACGTGCGGTGGCGCGTAGCGTCGAGCAACTTGGTGCGAAACCGGTCGCTTCGGGAACTTATCGCATTTTGTTTTCCAACCGTATCAGCGGGCAAATTTTGGCGCTCTATGCGTCGCCATTTTTTGCCGAGCAGGCGATTAAAGGACAATCGCGCCTTAAGGGAAAACTCGGCGAGACTATTGCGGCGCCCGTGCTTACGCTCCATTCGGTCGCGCACGATCGGGTGCTTCCCGGTTCGCGCGCACGCGATGCCGAGGGATTTCCCACGCGCGATGTGACGGTCGTCGAGCGCGGGCATTTTACGAACTTTCTTTATAATCTCGAAGCCGCAGCGCACGACCAAATCGAATCAACGGGTAATGCCGTGCGTTCGATCGGTTCGAAAGCCGGTACGAGTTTCAAGAATATGGTTGTAGTGAGAGGTCAATCCACCCCGCAAGAATTACTCGCTGCGGATAAAATACTAGTGATCGATAAGCTCGAAGGCGCTGCCGGTTGCTCTGCCGTGTCGGGCGAGATGTCGATCGGTGCGCAGGGGTTTCTATACGAAAATGGTCAGTTGATGCAGCCGGTGGATCGCATCACGCTCAGTACTAATTTTTTCGAGTTGATAAAAAATATCGAAGCGTTCTCGACCGAATATAACGACCAGTTAAGTTCGGTGCGCGTACCCGATATGTTGGTGGCTAGCGTGGCGGTGGCCGGTTAATGGAAAACGTACTCGTCTCGGGCGGCGCGGGCTATATCGGTTCGCATGCGGTGCGCGCGCTCGCCGCAGCAGGGCATCGCGTCGTCATTCTCGACAATTTAAGTACCGGACACCGCGAGTTTTCCGAAGGCTTCGATTTTGTCGAGGCCGATGTCGGCGATAGCGAGCGCGTCGGCGCGCTAGTCAAAAAATATCGAATTAGCGCTGCGATGCACTTTGCCTCGTTCATCAACGTCGGCGATTCTGTCGTCGAACCCGCTGAATACTACATGAACAATGTCGCAAGCGGCATTCGCTTTATCGCCACGCTGCAAAAAAGCGGCGTCAGAAAATTTATTTTATCTTCAACATGCGCCGTCTACGGTGCGCTTACCGAAGCACGCGCGCTTTCGGAAAAAGACGCTATCCAACCGTTAAATCCGTACGCGCATGCTAAGCGCATGCTTGAAATTGTGCTCGAAGATTTTGCGAAGGCGTACGATTTTCGCGTGGTGATTTTTCGTTATTTCAACGCCGCCGGTGCCGTCAAAGCGGGCGGCACCGGCGAATGGCACGAACCCGAGACGCATCTTATTCCCAATATTTTACGCGCCGCAATGTCCGATGGAAAGACTCCCGTAAGAATATTTGGCAACGACTACCATATTCAAGGCCGCGATGGCACGGCGGTGCGCGACTATATTCACGTCGGCGACCTCGTTGATGCGCATGTGCGCGGTTTGGACTATTTACAAGCGCAGCCGGGCTTACACGTTTTCAATCTCGGTACCGGCAACGGTGCCTCGGTGCACGAAGTCGTGACAGCCGCGCGCGAGGTGTTACAATTGCCGATTACGACCGAGCTGCACCCACGCCGCGCAGGCGACGCACCGTACCTCGTCGCCGATAACCGCCGGGCACACGAAATTTTAGGTTGGTCGCCAACGAATAGCGGTTTGAAATCCATTATCGAAAGCGCGTGGGTCTGGGAGAAGAAGCTTGCAACCGTTAAAAATCGGCATTGATCGCCTCAACGTTTTCTGTTCGGTCGGCATCTACGATATAGAAAAACAAGCGCGGCAAAATCTTTTGGTGAGCGCTCGGCTTTTCTTTGCCGACGCGCCCATCGAAATCGATACCATGCAGCAATCGGTCGATTACGATACGCTCTGCGCCGAAATTCAGCGCATAGCAGCGCTGCGCCACTATGAACTCATCGAAAATCTAGCGCTGCACATCGGCAGCGCGCTCAAACTCGTTGCCCGTTGCGAACAAGTGGAAATCCGCATCGACAAGCCACTCGCGGCGCAAAAGAACGGCGCGGCGACGATTTTTGTCGAGATATCGGTGTAGGACGCATCGGTAACGACAAAGTATGTTTTTTTTCAAAACCCTGAGAAAAATTGCGTGGTTTTTGGTATTTAATAGGTAGAGGCTCTATGAATACCACTCTAACCACCAGTGTTAGCTTGCCCGCCGAAGCTGCACTGCTTTGGCGCAGCAAGCGTGGCGAGATTATGCGCTTTGGCGAGCGCTATTTGCGCATTCAAATGCGTAAGCAGGTGCAGCGCGCGGCGACGCGAAAGTACAATCGTAGCGGGACGAATTTCGAAATCGTGACGACGCGTTTCTCAGCGGCGGAGTACGATACGTTGCATTATGTCGCATCGATGTTGCGCGTGAGCGTGTCGTCGCTCATTTACGGACTCATTCAACTATGGAAAAAACCAGCACGCCGAGCCCTTCGCCGATTTTTTTCGACTAACTATGATTGCCAAGCTGTAAAATGGGATCCAGAAGCGGGGCTTATGGAAGAATCTCTCACGTTTTGGCGGGTTCACTCGCCGGCTTCAAACTCCGCCTTTTGCCCTAACAACTTTTCGCGAAAATAACGCACCGCATTGCTGACCGTCTTGCGTTTTTCCTCCGCTAGCGCCACCGGGTCGCCCTCGGTAAAAAGAAACATATCTTTCTCATGCTGCAAGAGATGAAAGAGCGCAAACGCACCGTGTGGCACCGATTCTTTGTTCGTGAGATTCACCGAGAAAGCGGTGCTCGCGGTAATTTTCTTCGCGAAGTAGACCGGGTCGAAGTAGTGTAGATTTTCTTTGATCTGCTGCTTCGCCTTCTTGCTGCCGCGCGCGGCAGAATTGATTTCGTGCGCGTAGTCGGCGTTCGAAATATTTTGCGTCTCGTCGAGGTTTAAGAAAGCGGGGTTTTCAAGATAGAGCGCCTCGCCGCGTTGCATAAAAGCGGCGGCAAAAAGCGCTTGCGCTGCGCCGACACCCTGTCCGATAATACCGATGCGCGATGTATCGACTTCTTTTCTCAGGCGTGTCACTTCGAGCGCGCGATAGGCGTCGAGAAATATTTTGGTTGCGTAGTAGTCGTCAGGCTCTAAAATCTGTTCGCGAAAATAGCCATAACTTTCTTCGCGTCTTTCTTCTTTTGTATGAGCTGTTTTATCTTCAACGTGCAATGGGCGCGGCGCTTCGTGACCACGCATGCGCACCACTAACTGCGCGATGCCGGCGTTCATGAGACCTTTATAAGCGACCGCTTCTTTGCCGTAATCGGGAAAAATAACGACCACCGGCGGGCGCCCGCTGAATTTGCGCGGCACGATAAATTGTGCCTGCATGTGATATTTATCGATACTTTGAAAATCGATCGTCAAATTTTGCTCGGTCAAGATTTTTCGCGAAACCTTTTTTTTAGACGAAACCTCGAGCGGAACTTTCTTCAGTCGCGCCAACTGTGCTTGCCAAAATTTTTCTAAGTCGCGCGGGGCGAGGCTCAGATCGGCCTCTGCGCTAAAACATTCGTCGAATAAAGCCATGGTGTCGGAGTTTTTTTTTTGCTATGAGCGGCGCAAAGCTATTTACGCTGTACCCGTGGCGCGCGTCAAACTCGATTTAACTCGCGATCGCGAACTTTTCGCGTTCATTTTTGCGCGCTTTATCGACGGTGAATTTACCGGATTAAAAGAAGGATATGCGCTGAATCGCGCTCCTACGCTTGAGGCGGCCGATTTTCTCGCGCGGCAAATTCGCGACGAGATACGCCATGCGCGCATGTACCGTCGCCTCTACGAAAAATTGGGTCTCAAAAATCGCGCACCGCGCTCGTCGCCGCTCATGAGCGCAATTCTGACACCGGTCACCGGGCGCCTCTGGGCAGAGCATTGCTTTCTCGATAAGGCCATCGGCGAGCGTTGGGTGCTCTACTTGATGGAATGGCTCAGCGATAGCGTTGCCGACCGCTTAGTCGTTAATAATCTTAAGGCGATTGCGAAAGACGAGCAGACGCATATTGCGTTTGGCGAGGCCGAGACGCGCTGCTATGCCACTTCGCCATGGCGGCGTTATTATCTTTGGGGATTGTTTCTGCGCGTCGATGTTGCGCTAACGATACTTTTCCGACTGACACACAGGTTCTTCAAAAAACGCTATGGTAGTGCGGCGGCAAAATTACTCGATGACTTTTTTATCGTAACGCGGGGGCAAGTTGCCGAAGACATTGCGGATTTACTGCAGGTCAAAAACCGGCGTTCGTGGTTGCAACTTGTCGTCTGCCAATTGGTTTTTATCGTACGCTACCCTTTTGTCGGGTGGTGGCGTAACCCCCGGCAAAATTTTTAGAGCGGTAGCACCAAATTGGTGTTGCCGCAATCACTCGCGCTCGCGAGAGAGCGAACATGAGCAAGGCGTTGGATTTTCTTTTGCAAGCGCGTCCCGAAGCGATGCAGGCATATTTCTCTTTTCTGAAAAAATCGGGTTCGCATTTAGACGCTAAAACCGCAGCGCTCATTTCAGTGATAACAAAAGTGCATGCAAAGACCGCGAACGGTCTTCGGCAATATTTGCCGCGCGCCTTAAAAGCGGGCGCAAGCGCCGACGAAGTCATCGACGCTCTGCTCATGGCGATGCCTGCATTAGGTTTTAGCAAAATCGTTTGGGCTATCGATATTATTCTTGATATGAATCTTTCGGAGTTCGGTCATTACTTAAAAGAAAATCTCCCAGACCGCAATGCATCCACCGCACCCGTACCGCAATGGCGGAGTATTTTCGATGTGGCAGCGCTTGCCGACGGCGAAACGCGCTTTGTCAAAAACGGCTGCGAAGCTTACTACGTTCTCCGCGACGGCGAACGCGCACAAGTCTATTCGGCGCGCTGCCCGCACCGCGATAATATTATTCCCGAAAGCGGCTGCGCGCACGATACGCTGACGTGCCCGTTTCACGAATGGAAATTCGATCTGAAAACCGGACGCTGTATCGCGGGTGGCACAAAGCCGGTCACCGCCGTCGCAGCGAAAGTCGAAGCCGGCAAAATTTGGGTTCAATAATTTTGTTCAATCTTCAATCTGCGTCACATCGCGAATCGCGCCGGTATGCGCCGAAGTGGTCATCGCCGCGTACGCTCTGAGCGCTTGCGAAACGACACGGTCGCGCGCTTGGGGTTTCCACGCGGCTTTGCCTTTTGCTTCCATCGCTTTTCGGCGCTCGGTTAGCACTGCGTCAGAAACCTTGAGCTCGATCGTCCGCTGCGGAATATCGATCGCAATCGTATCGCCGTCTGCGACGAGCGCGATGAGCCCCTTGTCCGCGGCTTCGGGCGACACATGCCCGATCGAAAGCCCCGAAGTGCCGCCCGAAAAACGTCCGTCGGTTAAAAGCGCGCACGACGCGCCCAGACCTTTCGCTTTAATGTACGAGGTCGGATAGAGCATCTCTTGCATGCCGGGACCGCCTTTCGGACCTTCGTAGCGCACGACGACAACATCGCCCGCGTGGACTTCATTTTTCAAAATGCGTTCGACGGCTTCTTCTTGGCTTTCCATCACAATCGCCTTACCCGAAAATTTCCAGATCGCTTCGTCGACGCCCGCCGTTTTCACGACGCAGCCTTCGGGTGCTAAATTGCCGAAAAGAATCGCGAGCCCGCCCTCGGCAGAACACGGGTGTGCGACCGAATGGATGCAACCATGTTCGCGGTCGAGATCGAGACTCGGCCAGCACCGCGACTGCGAAAAAGCCGTTTGCGACGGCACCCCACCGGGCGCGGCGGTGAAAAGAGCTTTCGCTTCGGCAGAGGCCGTAGGACGCGCTATATCCCACGCATCTAACGCCGCAGCCAGCGTCGGCGAATGCACCGTCGGCACGTCGCGGTTGATGAGACCCGCTTTATCGAGCTCGCCCAAAATCGCCATGACGCCGCCCGCGCGGTGTACGTCTTCCATGTGGTATTTCTGCACCGCCGGAGCAACCTTGCAAATGCAAGGCGTTTTACGCGAGATGCGATCGATATCTTTGAGCGTGAAATTTATTTTGCCTTCGTTTGCCGCCGCGAGAATATGGAGCACGGTGTTCGTCGAACCGCCCATCGCGACATCGAGACTCATCGCATTTTCGAATGCTTTGAAACTCGCGATGTTGCGCGGTAAAACCGTTTCGTCGTTCTTTTCGTAATAGCGCTTCGCCAGTTCGACGGCGATGCGCCCAGCCTTAAGAAAAATTTCTTTGCGATCGCTGTGCGTCGCGAGCGTCGAACCGTTACCCGGCAGCGACAAGCCCAACGCTTCGGTCAAACAATTCATCGAATTCGCGGTGAACATTCCCGAACACGAGCCGCATGTCGGGCACGCCGAACGCTCGACCGCCGCGACTTCTTCGTCGGAAACCTTCGGGTCGGCAGCTTCGACCATCGCGTCGACAAGATCGAGCATGCGCGTCTCGCCTTTCCAGACGACTTTACCCGCTTCCATCGGGCCGCCCGAAACGAACACGGTGGGAATATTAAGCCGCATCGTCGCCAAGAGCATACCCGGAGTAATTTTATCGCAATTAGAAATACAGATGAGCGCGTCGGCACAGTGCGCGTTGACCATATATTCGACACTGTCAGCAATCAGTTCGCGACTCGGCAACGAATAGAGCATACCGCCGTGACCCATCGCGATACCATCGTCGACAGCGATGGTATTAAATTCTTTCGCGACAGCGCCGGCCTTCTCGACCTCGCGCGCGACCAGTTGCCCCATATCTTTTAGGTGAACATGCCCCGGCACAAACTGCGTAAACGAATTGGCGATCGCAATAATCGGTTTTCCGAAATCGCTCTCTTTCATGCCGGTCGCACGCCATAAGGCGCGCGCCCCCGCCATGTTGCGACCGTGCGTCGAGGTTTTAGATCTTAATTGCGGCATAGATAAGCCGAACGAAGAGTCGCGAGTCGCCGTCGAGTGAAATTAACTTATCTGTCCCTGAAATGACTTCAGAAAATATGGAACCGAAACTAAACTCCGCTGGTCTACGTATCTAAAGCCCCTAAAAGGGACGGAGGAAATATGAATAGAAATAAAGCATCAGGACGGTTTGGCATCCGCATTGCGACCGTCGTAACAGCACTCACGCTGGTGGCAACGCTTCTTTACTGCCGCAAGCATCGATCGGCTGAAGAGCGCGCAGAGTGGATGACAAAGCGCATCACAAAAGAACTCGACTTGAACGATTCGCAAAAGGCCAAGTTGCAGACCATCAAAGACGAAATACTGGCCCGACACAAAGCGTCCAAAGAGCCAAGAGCCGCGCTCATGCAAGAGGCAATCACGCTTGTGCGCAGCGACGCCCTCGACAAAGCGAAGGTCGCCGATCTGAAAAAACGCCATACGCAACTGCACAATGCCCGCGAAGATTTTTTCATCGAAAAAGTTATAGAGTTCCACAAAGTATTGACGCCCGAACAGCGCAATAAAGCGGCGGATCTCATGCAAAAATTCAGCAAGCACTTCTCAGGCGAAAAGCAATAACGAGAACTCCTTGAACTTCGCGCACATCATCGCAGAAACAAAGCGCCCGGTTTTGGCGGCGGTTCGCCGCTATCTCGACGGGCGTTTCGCGTACGCTATCGACGATGTTGTGCAAGAAGTATATCTGCGTGCGTACCGTGCGCTCGCAAAAGGCAAACTTCGCGACGACACGAAGCTCCGATCGTATCTTTATACGATTGCGCGCAACGAAGCGCTGCGCATGAACGAAAGCGGTGTACGCGAAGAAGCCAAGGCGGAAAAATTTCTCGCTGCGGAAAAGATACGCCTTGCAGAGATCGCTCCGCAGCAACCGACGGCGGCCGAGCTTACCGCAGAGATTTTGGAACAACTCAAGTTCTTGCCGCAGCACTATGCGTCGGTTGTCGAGTTGACGCTCGCAGGCTATTCGGCGGCAGAAATTGTCGAGCGCCTCGCGATCAAACCCGGCACCGTAAAATCGCGCTTGTCGCGAGGGCTGGCACTTCTTCGAGAGCGTATGGTGTGAGGTAATTATGACTCCAGAGAAAACGAAAAAAAATAATGTGGATTACATAAGGCGCCTTGACAACCCCGAATGGGACAAGGCAATCGCAGGCCGTGTCGCGGGAGTGCGAACACAGCGCCGCAGGCGCACCGTTTTTTTTGTCTCGCTATTTTTCTTTGCCGCGAGCGCCGGTACCCTTATGCTCTCGCTCTGGCACGAAGACAATAGCCAAGCGCAAATCGTCGCAGCGATCGAACAAGAAGCCGACGGCTTAATCGTGAGTCAATTTCTTGAATAATCGCCAACCGGTATTTTTCATCGGCCACGGTTCGCCGATGAATGCGATAGAAGATAATATCTGCACACAAACGTGGCGAACTATCGGTGCAAAGCTTTCGGCACCGCGCGCAATCTTGTGTGTTTCTGCGCATTGGGTTACAGAGGGCAGCCGAGTCACGGCAAACCTTAATCCGAAAACGATTCACGACTTTGGCGGCTTTCCCGCCGAACTCTACCGCGCAAATTACCCTGCCCCCGGCTCGCCGGCAATCGCCGAAGAAATTCGTACTGCGCTGAAACTTGCGACGTCGGTAGATGCCAGCGAAGAATGGGGGCTCGACCACGGCACGTGGAGTATCCTCATGCATCTGCGCCCTGCGGCCGATATTCCCGTACTGCAACTTTCGATCGATGCGACAACGAGCGATTTTATGAAACTCGGTGCTGCGTTAAAGCCGTTACGCGATCAAAGTATTTTGATTATCGGCAGCGGTAACATCGTGCACAATTTGCGCCTCGTCAATTGGCACCGCCTGAGCGACATCGATTACGCATTCGATTGGGCGCGCGAGGCAGACGCTTTTGTCGCCGAGCACATCAAAGAAAAAAAGTGGGATAGTCTACAGCATTTCAACACTTTTTCCGAATCTATGAAAACTGCCGTCAATAGCGCAGAACATTTTATACCGTTACTCTATATTTTAGGCGCGGCATATACCGATGAACCGATAGAATTTTTTAATCAGACAGCCGTCGCAGGTGCGCTCACGATGACCTCGGTACGCTTCGGTTAGATCGCTATTAAAGTTCGACGCCTGTGCAAATACGAACCATAGACACTCTTGCCGGGGTTAATCCCACGGCGTGGAATAATCTTATCGAGCAAGGCAACCCTTTTATGCGCTACGAATTTTTACGCGCGCTCGAAGTCACCGGCTGTATCGGTCTTAAAAAAAGTTGGGCGCCCCACTATGTCGTCGGCGAAAACGGCGGAGAGCTTGCTGGCGCGCTACCGGCGTTCGTGCGCGGCGATTCGTACGGCGAATATATTTTCGATTGGGCGTGGGCGAACGCATACGCCGAAGCGGGTATTGAATATTATCCGAAGCTGACGATTGCGGCGCCATTTACGCCTGCTACGGGGCGGCGTATTTTAACGGGGGAAAAATTCGATCGCCATAATGCTGCGAAGCTCGTTGCGGCGCTCGAAAGCGAGGCGAAAGACCTTGGTGTTTCAGGAATTCACTTTCTTTGCCTCACGCGCAGCGAGCAAAGATTATTGTCGCAGCTCGGCTATCTGCCACGATTGACGCACCAATACCACTGGCTCAACCACGGGTTTACGCGGTTTGACGACTACCTCGATACTTTGCGCGCGCACCGCCGCAAAGAGATCAAACGCGAACGCCGCAAATGCACTGAGTTAGGCCTGCAGATCGAAACACTCGTTGGCTCTGCGATTCGCGAAGAACATATTCGCGCGATGTATGCATTCTATATTCAAACGTATTCGCGCAAATGGGGCTCTCCGTATTTAAATCTCGACGCATTTCTGATGCTCTATGCAACGATGGCCGACCAACTCGTGCTCGTGATGGCGCGCGAAAGTAATACGTATGTTGCAGGCGCCATCGCGTTTAGAAACGCCAACCGTCTATTCGGCCGCTACTGGGGAGCGAGCGCACACTACCCTTATTTGCACTTTGAACTTTGTCTCTATCGTCTCATCGACTTTGCAATCGAGAATAAAATCATGCTCTTTGAAGCGGGTGCGCAAGGCGAGCACAAGTTTCAGCGCGGCTTTGCCGCAATGCCGGTCTATAGCAGCCACAGACTTTTTCATGCACACGGCCACGCCGCAATCGCCGATTTTCTACGGCGCGAACGAAGAACGACAGTACGTGCATGGAGAGCTATGGCAAGTTAGTTTTTTGTATCTTGTCTATAACACGCAGCACAACCTCTAAGATTTCTCTGGATTTTTTTGGAACACCAATCGATATGCGAGACTGCCGGTTATACTGAAGGTATGCTGAATCACTATATTTTGTGAAATCCAAGCTGTATTGTCGTGAAAAATATTTTTGAATTCTGCCGTTAAATAAATATTACCCGGAAACTGAAAATAGAAACCATAAGTTAGATTGAGGCCGATTTTCTTGCCTGCATTCGGATCTGCAAAAGAATAATTTAGATAGCTGACGCCGCCACCAATGAAGATCTGATTATACCAGTCGAACGGGAAAAATTTATACGAGAGATCGATGATCTGAAAAAAATCAGGCATGTAAAAACCATTTTGGGTATAACTCGTCGAAAGACCGTGTTTTTCCGTAAATTTTAGATCCGCACCCACAGAATAAGTATCCGAAATTATAATAGGATTTATCGACGAATAATAATTTGACTTCGAAAAAAACCAAGCCCCGCCGTAGCCAACTTTGAAAAAAATACTATCTAAAGCGCGTATTTCGCTGTTGATTGACAAAATCAATAAGATTAGCGAAACTACGTAGCGCACTTTAACTGACGTTTTGACTTGGCATATCGTCATGCCAAGTCAAAATTTGTCGAAGCGTTATGCCAGGGAGCCCCTAAAGCACGACAACCCAAACCTGTGCGCGTCCTACTCTCCCGGGCCCCGAAGGACCAAGTACCATTGGCGATGCAAGTCTTAACTTCCGTGTTCGGGATGGGAACGGGTGTGACCCTTGCTCTATTGCG
>JAFEGD010000149.1 GCA_018240245.1 Spirochaetota bacterium
CGGAATTGTGATATCAAGGTATCGGGTGCGGGCGCGTTTTGTGGGTTTCTTTTGACTTGCGAACGGGAATCGCCTGCTGCCACCGAGAAAATCGCAGGCCTCGCCCCAAGATATCTACTGACAAAAATCTTGACAAACCGATAGAGCTTGACCGGCTATTCTGACCATATACTAAGAACTATGCTCGTCGCGGCACCTTCGCAACTCGCCCCACCCGGCAAGCCCCGTTACCACGGCCTGCGCGTCACGCGCGAAATTTATCTCGATCTCGAAGACGATGGCTTCAAATACGATGTGATCGACGGAGTAATGGTTATGGCACCGAGCGGATTTTTCGAACACGGCGAAACGGCGGCATCACTGTCGTTTCTTTTCTATAACTATTTGAAAATGCGGCCTGTTGGCAAGCTCACGTCCGAAGTCGATATCTTTCTACCCGACGGTGGCGATCCGCTGCGTCCCGATTTGTCGTTCATCTTAAATGAAAACTTGTACATCGTCGCGGGGCATATTCACGGCACCCCGGATCTCGTGGTCGAAATTCTCTCGCCCTCGACGCTGCACCGCGATCTGGGTGTGAAGGCCGAGCGCTATCTCAAAAATGGGGTGCGCGAATATTGGATTGCCGACCCTGCCGAGAAGGCGTTGCAAGTGTGGATTAACAAAGGCGACCATTGGGAAAAGCGTACGGGCGATACGCTCGCATCGATGTTGCTTGAAGGGCTCGTGATAAAGCGTGCGGAGGTTTGGGATTAAGATTTTTTTTGTTTTTCTCGTCGTTCTCGTAGTCCAATGGCTTTATATTTTTTTCTTCGGCGTCGACGTGCCGTTTGCCTGATACCGCCGCAGGAATCTGGGAGCGCATTCACGATGAAAAATTATTTCCGTACCATCTTTGGCTTACGCGAGTGTTAAAAAAATGAAAACCGCAATCATCACCGGCTCGGCAGGGCTCATCGGCGCCGAGGCGACGCGCTTTTTTGCCGCAAAGGGCTACCGCGTCGTCGGCGTCGATAACGACATGCGTCAAGAGTTCTTCGGTGCCGAGGCTTCGACCGCTTGGCAGCGTCAACAGCTCGAAGCCGAACTCAAAGATTATTGCCACTATGCGCTCGATATCCGCGACATCGGGGGGATTGAAAAATTATTCTCAGAATATTCGTCCGAGATTGAGATTGTTATCCACACCGCAGCGCAACCCTCGCACGATTGGGCGGCGAAAGACCCGCACAAAGATTTTACCGTCAATGCGAACGGTACTTTGACGCTGCTCGAAGCCACCCGCAAATACGCATCCAAAGCCGTGTTTATTTTTACATCCACCAATAAGGTGTATGGCGACACACCGAACGCGCTCCCCCTTGTCGAAAAAGAAAAGCGCTGGGAGATAGCCGAGTCGCACCAATTTTTCGCGCATGGCATCGACGAGACGATGAGCATCGACAACACGAAGCACTCGCTCTTTGGCGCGTCGAAGGTCGCCGCCGACGTGCTCGTGCAAGAGTACGGCAAATATTTTGCTATGAAGACCGGCGTGTTTCGCGGCGGCTGCCTCACGGGGCCCGGGCATTCGGGCACCGAGCTGCACGGGTTTCTCGCTTACCTGATGAAATGCGCCGTGACGAAGCAGCCCTACACAATTTTCGGTTACAAGGGTAAGCAGGTGCGCGACAATATTCACAGCTTCGATCTTGTGAATATGTTCTGGCACTTTACTCAATCCCCTCGTGAGGGCGAAGTCTACAACGCGGGTGGCAGTCGTCATAGCAATTGCTCGATGCAAGAAGCGATTATGCTTTGCGAGCGTATTTCGGGCAATAAAATGCAGATCCAATACGATGCAACGAACCGCATCGGCGACCATATCTGGTATGTCAGCGATGTGCGCAAATTTCAGTCGCACTTTCCCGAGTGGCGCTACAAGTACACACTCGAAGAAATGATGCAACAGATTCACGATGCGCTGGTGAAGAGGAAATAGGGGTGGCAAAATCCTCTGCGCGTGTTGGTAGGGGTAGAATTACTTCTACCCCTACCAACAAGAATCCCACTCTCTCTGTCGTTATCCCCGCGTATAACGAAGAACAGAATATTGCGCCGACCGTGATCGAAATTACCGAGAAACTCAAAGCTGCGGCGATACCGTACGAGATTGTTGTCGTTAACGACAATAGCAAAGACAAGACCCCCGACATCGTGCGCGCGTTGCAAAAAAAAGATCGCGGCATCAAACTCGTGAACCGCACCCCGCCGGGTGGCTTTGGGCGCGCCGTGCGTACCGGACTCGAGAATTTCTCTGGTGATATTGTTACCATCGTTATGGCAGATCTTTCCGACGACCCCGAAGATATTATTCGCTACTACCGCCTCATCGCCGACGAGGGTTACGACGCGGTATATGGCTCGCGCTTCGTAAAGGGTGCGCAGGTGGTGGAGTACCCGAAAGTCAAACTTTATGTAAACCGTATTGTGAACAAAATGTTGCAGCTTCTATTTTGGACGCGGCATAACGATTTGACGAATGCTTTCAAGGCATACCGCGCCGATGTCGTGCGCTCGGTGTTGCCGCTCAAAGGCGCGCATTTCAATATCACGATCGAACTTTCGCTTTCGGTCTTGATTCGCCGCTACAATATCGCAAGTTGCCCGATACGCTGGTATGGTCGCAAGTGGGGACAGTCGAACCTCAAGCTGCGCGCGATGGGTCGGCGCTATCTCGCGACGCTCATCAAAATTTGGTTCGAGCGCATTCTTATTCTCGACGATCTCATGGCAGAGAATTCGCCGATGAAACGCGAATAAAACTTGCCGAGCATCTGAGATTTGCTATCTTGGCAATATGAGCGCGAGCTTTGTTATCTCCATCACTATCATGTTCATTTGCGGCCTCTATTTGCTCTCGCTCGGCATCGGCAAACTCGTTGCCGCACAAGTGGTACGCCATTTGCAGCAGAAGTGAATATAGGGCACCTCTAAAAAATGGGCGTGATAACCCTGTTTGCGTCGCGCGGAACTTTCGGGCGCATTTTTCCGGCAGTTCGTTTTTGATCCTGCGCGATTCAGATTCAATTTGCTAACGTCTATTGCC
>JAFEGD010000014.1 GCA_018240245.1 Spirochaetota bacterium
ACTGGACAGCGAATGGCTATCGTCTACCCACCGAAGCCGAGTGGGAATATGCGGCGCGTTATATCGACGGCACAACCTTTACGGCAACGACGTATGCGAGTGGTGCGACGGCCGACACGACGAATCTTACGGCGACTAATTTAGTCGCTTGGTTTGGCAATTCGCTGACGGCGGCGACGGGTAATACAACCTAGACACAGCCCGTCGGTACAAAAGCCGCGAATGCGTTGGGAATTTTCGACATGAGCGGCAATGTGTTTGAGTGGGTTTGGGACTGGTATGCGAGTAATTATACAACCAGCTCACCCTACACCGATGCGGATAGTCAAGGCCCTCCGAGCGGTACTTTTCGGGTCGTTCGTGGTGGTAGCTGGAATAATGCCGCCAGCTACCTGCGGGCGGCGAACCGCCTCAACAGCAACCCGTGGGGCACGCCCGGTGATATTGGGTTGCGCCCCGTGCGACGACCGTAGATCGTTAGGGGCAGGTTTCAACCTACCCCTAACGTCAGTCAATGGCCCTCGGTTCTCGGGCGCTTGAGAAAATTATTTGACCTTAAGTATACACTCCATACTATACACTTAATGCAAGTGAGTACAAAAGAACTCCGTAAAGAGCCGGGCAAAGTCTTGCAGCAGGTTGTTCGCGGCGTGCCCGTTGTTGTGTCCTATCGCGGCAAAAAAATGGCAAAACTTGTGCGAATTGTACCGGCTGAAAAACCCGATGCGGTAGACGGCAAAGACGAAATTTTCGGACTATGGAAAAACTACAAAAACAAAGAATCTGTCGAAGCTATGGTGCGGCGATTGCGCCAAGGTCGCTCGTTTGCTCATCGATAGCGATGTCATCATTTGGAGTTTGCGCGGCAATGCCAAGGCGCGTAATCTAATTCAAGCACAAGTTCCGTTTCAGATTTCTGTAGTAACCTATATGGAGATAGTGCAAGGCATGCGCAATACTTCTGAGCTCAAGATATTCGTGGGACAGCTCAAGAAATGGTCGGTTGCTACAATTCAAATTGATAGAGATATTTCTGCCCGAGCCATGCTATTTGTCGAAGACTATTTTTTGAGCCACAAGATGCTTATCGCCGATGCGCTCATTGCAGCAACGGCAATCGAAATGCAAGAGACGCTACTCACAGCGAACACCAAGCACTATCGGCATATTAAGAATTTGAAAATGGTCTCGTTTCGACCGTAAAACTGGCCTCTCGTCGAGCTAATCTTGGAAAAAATCGCTTCAGCGAGGTCCCGCCTGGTCACGAGTCTGCATACTTGAGGCGTAATTTCGTCATTTCTTGTCGGCGCATACGCACGACAAGAAATGACGAATGAAACTCTATGGCAGCATCACTTCACCCTTCGTTCGTCGCGTGCGCTTCTTATGCCACGAAATCGGGCAGTCGTTCGAGATGATCGACACCGCCGCCGATGCGGGGCAGGCCGAGATGCGCACCAAGAATCCGATTTGGAAAGTGCCGTGCGTCGAAGTTGATGGGATGATATTATGGGATAGCCATACGATTATCGACTATCTGTCTGAAAAGCATTCTGGCAATGCTAAGTTGCTGAGACAACCGCACGGGGCAGAAAAATGGCGCGAAAAAAACTTGATCACGGCGGCCGATGCCTGCGTCGAGTCGGCGATTAATGTTTTCTATTTGCGCAAAGACGGCGTCGAAATCGATAAAGTCGCATATCTCGTGAAACAGCGCGCGCGGGTGGGGTCAATCCTCGCATGGCTCAAGACGCAACTGCAAGACAACTATTTCACCGCCGAAAAAAAAATCGGTCTGTCGGAGTTGACGCTCTACTGCATTCTCGACTGGATTCGCTTTCGCGAAATGTATCCCGTTGCCGAAGACGCAGAGCTTAGGGCTTATTTGCAGTTTCACGGCGAGCACCCGGGGTTCGTCGCGACGAAGCTGCCCGGTTAGTCGCCCAAAGCAAAAAAAAAGAATTTTCAGTTTGCTCACCGTTTCAGACGTTGAGCGAACCCATGGAACGCATCAAACTTTCGTTCGGCGAATCGACTCGAATACTCCTTCCTTATGCGTACCATAACATCAAAGAACAAGTTATCATTGTTGTGCCTGTCTGTCTCTATCTTGTCGCGTTTCAATTTTTCATACTGCGTTATGGCCTTGAGCGCATCGGTTGGATGGTCGGCGGTATATCGATGGTCATCTTGGGGTTGGCTTTCTTTCTCGAAGGAGTAAAAATAGGTCTCGTACCGATCGGTGAAACGGTCGGCAATACATTACCTAAGCGTAGTTCGGGAAAAATAATTCTCACGTTTGCATTTGTGTTAGGTCTCTTGGCCGCGTTCGGCGAACCGGTAATCGGCAGTTTGCAGCAGGCGGGTTCGAGTTTGCAAGAGGCACACTCGCCGCTCTTATACAAGCTACTCAAAGGCAAACCTTTCTATTTAATTTTCACTGTTGCGTTCGGTGTTGGTGTCGCTGCGGTAATAGGCACGATGCGTTTTCTCTACGGATGGAGTTTGAAACCGATTGTATTACCGCTGATTGCAATCGGTATTGCGCTCACGATTTTTGCCGCACGCGATCAACATCTTAAAGAAGCGATTGGTTTGGCTTGGGATGCAGGAGCCGTCATCGTCGGACCTGTGCTTTGTCCGTTGATTCTCGCGTTGGGTCTCGGCGTTTGTCGCGCGACGGGGCGCGACGCTGGCGGCATGGCTGGTTTCGGTATGGTTGCGCTCATTTCGATTATACCGATTACGATGGTAATATTGCTGACGTTCGCATTATCGATTTTCGACGCCGCACCGATTGCGCCGGCGGTCGCGCATGCGCCGGCGATCGCCGTAGCCAGCGCTCCCCCGACGGTTTTGCAAATGGTGCGCGATTCGCTCGTCATGGGAGTACAGGCGATTCTCCCCATTTTCGCGTTTCTCTTTATCGTGATGCGATTTTTTCTCAAAGAGCGCGGCGTGCCGGGAGCGCAAATCGTGCTCGCGATTGGTTTTGCAGTGTTCGGCCTTTTTCTTTTTAACTTGGGTCTCGCCGTGGGTTTAAGCGAACTCGGTAATCAAGTGGGCGACACATTACCCAATGCGTTTCTCGCCGACGTGAAACCGCCGATCGATGCGCTCGCGCCGCATTTTTCGACCACCGTCGGAAAAATTATCGTCGTTGTTTTTGCAATTGTCTTAGGTTACGGGGCGACGCTCGCAGAACCGGCGTTTAACGTTTTGGGGCAACAGGTCGAAGATGTGACGCAAGGCGCGTTCAAGAAAAATTTATTCAGCCAAGCGGTTGCGCTCGGCGTCGGTGTCGGTGCAGGTCTCGGCATCGTCTCTCTACTTTACGGGATTGACTTATTATACTTATTACTCCCCCCGTACGTGGTGCTTCTTATACTGACGCTCGTGAACGAAGAAAAATATGTGAACATCGCATGGGACGGGGGGGCCGTGACGACAGGTCCCGTGACGGTACCGCTTAAATTAGCGATCGGTCTTTCGCTGAGTTCGGCAACCGGCGCGGGCGAAGGGTTTGGAGTTCTCGCACTCGCGTCGGCATATCCCGTATTAAATATACTTCTATTAGGTCTATATATTCGTTTGAGAACCCCAGTTCAACAAGTAGAAGCCCAATGATCGAAAACTATCAACATTTCACAGATTATTATTTGATAACGGTCGTCGTCGATCGTCACAAAACGAAATCCATTGTACAGGCGGCGATCGAACTCGGCGTGAAGCCTACGCTTGTCGCCAATGCGCGCGGCCTCACGCACGGCAAAAAATTAGGTTTTTTACGTTTCTCGGGCATTTCACCGTCGATGGATATGGTGTTTTTGCTTGTGCCGAAAGCGCATCTCGATGCAATCATGACGGTACTCATTGAAAAAGGGAAACTCGATCATTTTGGCGGCGGCGCCATCTATGCAAGCCACGTACACGATTTTTGGATTAGCGGCGTACCGCCCTTCGACGCTTCAAAAGGTGTCGCTGCGCCAACAAAAAAACACGATTTTCAGCAAGATCTAGTCGCGATTACCAGCATTAGCCAACGCGGTAGCGCCGAAGAAATTGCGCGCGGTGCAATGCTTGCCGGCAGCCCGTCGCCGATTATCAGTTTTGGTTATGGGCACGGTATTCGCGACCGTCTCAATTTTTTGCTACAGCTCGCGATCAATCCCAAAAAAGAATTACTTGAGTTGGTGGTCGGCAACGCCGAAAGCGATCGTATATTCGAGATTATGGTCGAGCGCGGTAAACTCGATCAGCCCGCGATGGGGTTCATTTTTACGCGCAAAGTCGAGAAGGGGCTTATCAACACGATCAGTTGGCAGAATACGACGCCCTATGCCGCGACGATGGAGCAGATTATTAAAGCGATCGACCAGATGCAAGGTAATACCAATTGGCGCGCGCGCGGCACAGTGCAGACAACGACGCGCAAAGAGCGCAAGATGCTGCGTGGCTTGGTCAATTTGAATATTATCGTGCAGCGTGGGTTTGCCGACGTCTGTTCGCTCGCTGTCATGGAAGCGGGCGCCGGTGGTACTTCGGTGATGTATACCAACGCATATCCGCAACAAAAGCAGGCGAATTCTCTCGCCGGTAGCGACGAGAGAGAAATTATTTCGGCAAGCCTTGCGCCCAATCAAGTAGAAAAAATTGTCGCAACGATTGCAAGCCTTGCCGAACTCAAAGATACTCCCGTGATGATTTATACGTATCCGATTTTACAGGCGCTGACGTATATCAAATAGTATGGTTATTTCGCAAGATAATGTAGCGAAAAAATATTTCAACGCATTACTCTTGATCGTGACCCTCTTCGCGGCGATTGAGGTGCCATTGCAACTATCGCTGCGCTATCCCGTACCGCACTGGATTCAAATTATCAATATATTCTATCCGATTATATTTTCTGCGGATATCATTGCGACCTTCTTTACAACCATCACGATCGACGGTCAAGAGGTCGTTTCAAAAAAATCGATTGCGCTAAAATATTTGCGGTCGTGGTTTATCGTCGACCTCGTTGCCGCAGTTCCGTTTGAAATTATTTTTACCGGTGGATGGCTCTCTGAGGCGTCGAATGCCGCGCGTTCGTTAAGGCTATTTTCGCCGCGCTATATCCAAATATTGCTCCAAGTACGCATGCTGCGCGTTTACCATCTTTTACCTTTTCTCGAACGCACCAGTCGTCGCGATTTTTTTAATCCCGGCGTGATGCGGCTCGCATTTACTGTCTTTATTGTTTTGGTCATCGCGCATTGGATTGCATGCGGCGCTCTGGCGCTCAAAATTCAACTCGATACTTCGGTGCCCGTACCGGATAATACGACCAGTTATATCCGCGCGCTCTATTGGACGATGACGACGATTACGACAATCGGCTACGGCGACATAACGCCGAAGACAAACCCGCAGATGCTTTATACGTTAGTCGTGCAGCTCATGGGCGCGGGGATGTACGGCTATATCATCGGTAATTTAGCGAGCTTATTGGCCAATAGCGATTTAGCGCGCACACAGTTTCGAGCGAAGATGGAAAAATTGCAGACGTTCATGCAATATCGCGACGTACCGCAAGACTTACAAGACAGCATTCGTACGTATTACGATTATCTCTGGAACAACCGGCGCGGTTTCGACGAGACGGTGGTGCTTGCCGATTTACCGGCGTCGCTCAAGCTGCAAGTCGCCTTGCACCTCAATAAAGATATTATAGAAAAAGTGCCGATGTTTAACGGCGCACCCGAAGAGTTGATTCGGCAAATCGTTTTGAACTTGAAGCCCGCACTTTTTACTCCGGGCGATTATATTTTTCGCAAGGGTGAGTTGGGCGATCAGATGTATTTCATTAGCCGTGGCAAGGTTGAAATCGTCGCCGAAGACGGCAAAACCGTGTATGCGACGTTATCCGACGGGGCGTTCTTCGGTGAAATCGCTTTGCTCTTCAGTAGCGAGCGTACCGCGAGCGTACGCGCCGCCGAATATTGCGATCTTTATACGTTAGACAAATTTACTTTCGACAATGTATTGACCAAGTTTCCCGAAGTTGCGGCGCAGGTGCAAGAGATGGCCGAAGAGCGACGGCAACGGGCGATTAGCGATCATCGCGAGGTTTCGCCGCTGAATCCCGAGGGTGCGCTCATCGTGGGCTTGCGGATTGCAAAACATAAAGGTCATATTCTTCTCGAATGGCAGGGAATACCCGGCGTTACCGGATATCAAGTCGAGCGTTGGGACGACGACGACGCACAGTGGATTTTTTTGAATCGATCGCTGCTTGTCAGCGAGTGCTCCGATTTGGTGCCGCTACTCACACAAACGAATACTTATCGCGTGCGCGCTATCGTCGGACAAACTTTCGGCCCGTGGTCGAAAGCGATTCACGCAAATTTGTAATAACTATGGTGACTAGGCGGGAACTCGCTGAAGCGATTTTTTCCACGATAAGCCCGTGCTAATCAGCACGAATTCTCCCGCAAATCGTACCGATTTGCTCGACGAGGCACTGCGAATTCGCGCTGATTTGCTGATAATGCCAGCACCGCACGTGCTTATCGTGGAAAAAATCGCCTTTGAATAAGGCTTGCGCGAGTTCCCGTCTAGTCACTATGCCGGTGTCGTGCGCTTTTCGCGGATTTTTTTCAGGAAAAATTTTACCAAAAAATATACTAGAGCAATGCCGATGACGGCGATAATGCCGTGTTCGACGCTTTTGATAACGTTCACGGCCTTGTTAATTTGATCGCCAAAAAAGTAGCACGAATAGACGATCGACGGTACCGAGATCAGGGCCGCCAAACCGTCGAAAAATAGAAAGACACGAAAGGGGATACCGAGCGCCCCTGAGGATAGAAAAACCAGCGAGCGCACGCCGGGCATAAACCGCGCAGAAAAAATAACCTTGTAACCGTGGTTTTGGAGTTTATCTTTTACCGATTCTAAGCGATCGGCGTGCATAATTTTCGCCATCCATTTCCATTCGAAGACGCGATAGCCGACGCGCTTGCCGATCTGAAACATCGCCCCGTCGCCGAGCATCACGCCGACGAGTCCGACGCCGATCATAACAAACACGTTGGCCTTACCGTAGTATGCCATGAGCCCTGCGGCAATCAGTGTAATATCTTCGGGAATGGGTAATCCGAACCCGCACAATAGCAAGATGCCGAAAACAAGCAAATAACTGTATGGTTCGTGAATCGATTGAATCCAATGAACGATGCTGTCGATGTTAATCATGTGCGCATGAGCGAGCAGAAATTAGATAGCCCGCGTCAAACTCTTATCGCGGTAAATGTTCGTGTAACGCGCGCACTATAGCCTTACGGTCGCTCGACGCCAAAACGCCCACCTTGTCTAAGATGAGCGCGTTATCTAAAGTAAATAATTTTAAGCGAGCGATGCAAGGTTTTCTGAGCCCGGCAGACTGCCATGCGCCGAGGGAGACATCCCCCTGCCATGACCCGGCTTTTGCGGAAGTAATCATCATCAAAATCGACGCCGAATTCGTCTCGTTATAGATTTTATTCGAAAGCACGAGCGCTTTGCGGCGTTTGACCTCGTGCCTGTCGCTAAATGGAAAAGGCACGTCGACGATGTCGAAGGGGTCACAGATCATCGTCGTCGTTGTCTTGCCATTCGGAAAGTGTCGATTCGAGTGAGCGCGACCATGCGATGTCGATCTTGTCGGCCTTGCGCAGGCGATACGCTCGCGGACCGTCTGGTTCGTAGACGATGCGGTCGCCGGTCTTCAGCCCTAATTGGCGGCGAATAGCGACGGGCAGGGTAATTTGTCCCTTGCTGGTCAGTGAGCTATCTAAGGCGATATTCATTGTAAGCGCTGCACCCATAGTAAGAATGTAAGGAAAACAAGATATAGTGTCCAGTTTTTTTGCGGACCTTGCTTGAGGGCGCGCCCTTGTTTGACGCGCTGTTTCGCCATCCGGAAACTCCAATATGGTTCGAGAAACCTCTCCACAAGTGCCAGAGCGCGAAACGCATAAAATCTATAGTAAAGAGGGCAATCCCACCCGCGACGAGCCGTGGATTTTTCGCACCTATGGCGGTCACTCGAATGCCCGCGCGACGAACGAACTTTATCGCACGGGGCTCGCGCGCGGGCAAACCGGTCTTTCGATTGCATTCGACCTAGCGACGCAGTGCGGCTACGACAGCGACCATGCAATGGCACGCCCCGAAGTCGGCAAGGTCGGCGTGCCGATTAATTCGCTGCTCGATTTTCGCGTGATGTTCGATCAGATTCCGCTCGAAAAAATGAACACGTCGATGACGATCAATGGCACCGCGATGTGGCTGTTGTCTCTTTATATAGCGCTCGCCGAAGAGCGCGGCATCGACCCGGCGCTTCTTCAAGGTACAACGCAGAACGACATCATTAAAGAATATCTCGCGCGCGGCACGTATATTTTTCCGCCCGAGTCGTCGATTCGTCTCATCGTCGACATGTACGAATACTGCGTGCGCCATATCCCAAAATGGAATCCATCCAACATCTGCTCATATCACCTGCAAGAAGCGGGAGCGACCCCGGTGCAAGAGTTGTCGTTCGCGTTGGTGACGGCAATCGCGATTCTCGATGCGATTAAAGAACGTAAATGTTTTTCCGACACCGAGTTCGAGCAGGCGGTCGGGCGCATTTCTTTTTTTGTGAATTCGGGCATGCGCTTCATCGAAGAGATGTGCAAGATGCGCGCGTTCGGCGAAATGTGGGACGACATCACCAAAAATCGTTATGGCGTGAAGACCGAGAAGTATCGTCGCTTTCGTTATGGAGTGCAAGTGAACTCGTTGGGCCTCACCGAAGAGCAGCCCGAAAATAATGCCTGGCGCATTTTGATCGAAGCGTTGGGCGTGACGCTGTCGCAAAAGGCGCGTTGCCGTGCGTTGCAACTGCCCGCATGGAACGAAGCGCTGTCGCTGCCGCGCCCATGGGATCAGCAATGGGCGCTTAGGATGCAGCAAGTCATGGCGTATGAAACCGATTTGTTGGAGTACCCCGACATCTTCGACGGCTCGCCCGTCATTCAGTCGAAAGTCGCCGCGCTCGTCAAAGAAGCGCACGCCGAAATCGAGAAAGTGCTCGGGCAGGGTGGCGCGGTCGAGGCGATCAAATCGGGTTATATGAAATCGCAGCTCGTGAAGAGCCAAGCCGAGCGCATGAGTCGCATCATGACGGGCGACCTCAAAATCGTCGGCCGCAATATTTTTAGCGAAGGTTTGCAGTCGCCGCTCTTAGGCGGCGCCGACTCGGGTATTTTTAAGGTCGAGCATTCGGCGGCCGATGAAACATTGGCGGCGTTAAAAAGCGTTCGCGAGACGCGCGACCATGCCGCCGCACAAAAGGCAATCCAAAAACTCGAAGAAGACGCGAAGGCGAATGTGAATCTCATGCCCGCGTCGATTGCGTGCGCGAAAGCGCTTGTCACGACCGGCGAGTGGGCAAATACGCTGCGCAAGGTGTTCGGAGAATATCGCCCATTAACCGGCGTCGAAGGGCAGAAGCTCTCGCTCGCCGAAGAGCGCGTCGCGGCGGTGCGCAAAAAAGTCGAAGCGTTCAAAGAAAAACACGGCCACCGTCCGCGCCTGGTAATCGGCAAACCCGGTCTCGACGGGCACTCGAACGGCGCCGAGATGGTCGCCGTCGCCGCGCGCCACGTCGGTTTCGATGTCATCTATTCGGGAATTCGCCTCACGCCCGAAGAGATTGCGCGCGCGGCGGTCGAAGAGAACGCCGATTTGGTTTCGATGTCGATTCTCTCGGGTTCGCACCTCGAGCTCACAGAAGAACTCGTGAAAACGCTCGCGAGACACAAAGCCGATAAAGAAATTCCGCTCGTGATTGGCGGCATTATTCCCGAGTCGGATTTCGCGCGGCTGAAAGAGTTGGGCGCGCAGCAAATTTTTACTCCGAAAGATTACGACTTAATCGCCACAATGGAAATTTGCCTCGAAATTGCAGAAAGATTTGCTTGATGCGCTGACCGCGTTATTGGGGTAAGGGCCACCCGCCTGCAAGACGTAGAGAATGGCTCAACCGACCGCTAAAGAAAACCCACCACACAATCGATACCAACGGTTTTTTGATTTATATGTGCGCATGACGCGGCAATTTTCGCTCGGCGCAATGCTTGTGCTCTTTACGCTCCCGGCGTTCTTGCTCGTCAATTCGTACGCATACATCTTTTTCATTGGTTTCAGAGGCTTGCCGCGTGACCTTGTGTTCGGTTCAGAAGCCGACATCTACTGGATTAGTCTTGGTATCACGGCGATAGCATACCTTTTGTTCGGCGGGGGCTTGGTGCGATTGGGTATCCCGTCTATATTGCGACCGTTACGTCGCGTCGAGCGCTCGATAGAAACTTTGGGCGATGCGACACTGCCCGAAGAATTACGCAGCCTATTGGCATATCTCTATGTCGTCCCAAGGTATGTCGCGTGGTTGGCGTTAGCGGTGTACTTTGCGCATGAGGTTTGGTTTGCGAGCATCAGCTATCTGGGGTGGCGCGACTTAGAGCGTATCGGTCTTTTCGCGCTCATCGATATTTGTGCGGGATTAATTTTTTTCGGGTTAGTCTATTCGATCAGTGAGTTTTGTTGCGGCTATTTGCGCGTGCAAATCAAGCGTATGCTTTCGGCTTACGACGAGTCGGGTAACGACATTACCGTCGGCCGCACCGGCGGCTTAAGACTGCTATATTTACTTTTTGTCGGAGCAACGTCTATTATCGCACTCATTGTTTTCATTAAGAACCCCGGCGAACGTTCGATTGTGCACGCGATCGAATTTTCGGCGATTACTTTTATCGTTTGTGGCACTCTGGCGTTTATCTATTTTTATACGTGGGCGTATTCTTTGAGCCAGATTAGCGACGCGACGCATAACGTCGCTTCGGGCGGACGTGGCTACCTGCCGCTTCTATCGAACGATCGCGAGATGATCGATCTCGCGGCGAATTTCGACGCCGCCACGTATGAAATCCATACGATTCGCAATTACTTAACCGAACTCGTCGACGAAAAGACGCGCACGCTTTCAGAAGCGTATAACGAGCTTAAACAACTCAAATCGCGCCAAGACGGCGACTACTACCTCACCTCGAATCTCATCGAATCGCTCACAGAGATGCGTCCCGAAAGCGATACGGTGGTGATCGACTCGCTCGTTAAACAATACAAGACGTTCGAGTTCATGGGGCATACGCGCGAAATCGGCGGCGACATGAACGCATGCTATCCGCTGTTGCTACAGGGAGAAAAATATACATTGGTTGTGAACGCCGACGCAATGGGTAAGTCGTTGCAAGGTGCGGGCGGCGTTCTGGTGTTGGGTTCGGCGCTGCGCTCGCTCATCGAGCGCACGCACATTACCGATGGCCTACGCACTCTTTCGCCCGAGCGTTGGCTCAAAAATGCGTTTCTCGAACTACACCGCCTGTTTGCAAATTTTAACGGCGGCATGATGGCGTCGACGCTCTGTCTACTTATCCACGATAACTCCGGTTACACTGTGATGGTCAACGCCGAGCATCCGCGTGGTATTCTTTTGCGCGGCGCTAGTAGTCAATTTATTTCGCACCACGAAGGATTGCGTAAGTTGGGTAACACGGCAGTCAAGGGGCGGCTTTGGGTCGATACGTTCTTGCTTAAACCGCGCGATGTGGTGATTTTAGGTTCTGACGGCCGCGACGACGTTGTCGTCGGTTACGACGGCGAAGGCCAACCGATCATCAACGAAGACGACCGCAAGATTCTCGACATCGTGCGTACCGCGCAGGGCGATCTGCCGCGCATCTTCATCGGTATTCGCAACAACGGAGAAATCATCGACGATATCTCGCTTGTGCGTATCGAATATACGGGCAAAATACAGAAACTGCCAGATACGATCGAGTCGCTGTGGAATAAATACCGCACAACGGTCGATGCCGCCGAGCGCCTTACGCTGCTGCGTCGTATTGTCGCACAACAGAGCGATTATATGCCCGCATGGCAGGCGCTCTTTACTTTGCACCTCAAAAATAACGAATGGGTCGAAGCGGCGGCGGTTGCCGACTCGCTCGTGCGGTTGCGCCCCGATCGCGATTTTTTTCTATTGACTGCGGGCTTGATCTACTATCGATTGGGGCAGTTTGAGAAAGCTCTTAATTTTGCCGATCGACTGACGTTGCGCAATTGGCAAGAAGAACGTTATTTGGTATTACTCGGCAAAATTTACGAAGCGCGCGGCGATTTGCACGGCATGAAAGAGGCGGGGTTGCTGCTTATCGAACTCGAACCCGAACATGCGTACGGCAAAGCGTTGCTTGCCGCAGGCGCGCGTTAGTCGATGCGCGCAAGATCGCGCGTCGAGTAATGTTCGTTAAAGCAAGCGAGCACGCGCTCTAAGCCCACCGCAATACCGCAGACGCCCTGCAGGTCGGCAAGGTGTGCGAGCAACTCTTCGTCGAGCTTGTGTTCGGGCACACCGCGTAGCGCACGAATTGCGTTGTAGCGCAACCACCGCGCACGCGCGATTTCTGCGCGATATTCTTCGCGATAGCCGTTCGCGAGTTCGAGTCCGCGATAATAAATTTCAGCGCGTTCGGCACAGTGCTCGCTCTCGTACGCCAACGCCGCGAGATACGTGGGGTATCCGACTAAAGCGACGAGCGAAGTTTCGGCGCGCAGTATCGGCAACACGAATTCGTCGAATAAGAGATTGAAACAGATAATCGCCGCGTCCATGGTGTTGAGGTGCGTCGGTAACGTTGGGTGGCGACTCTGGTAAGCGGCGACGACCGAGCGTTCGTCGGCAAAGTCGAACGCGCATCCGGCGTCGCGAAACAGCGTCGGCAAATCGAATTTTTTTGAGGGATGCACCGCGTCGGCAAAACCTGTCGCGGTGGCGAGGGTCGTAATGAGGCGTGCTGTGGTATCTAAGAGAGTGTCGAGCGTCGTCTCGCGCGTATACCATTCGACGAGCGTAAATTCGGGGGAGTGATTTTTGCTCGCGGCGTCGTCGCGAAAGACGGGCGCGATTTCGTAGATGCCGCGTGCGGTCGGGTTCTCTTGCAGTTCGGCGCGAAAAATTTTCTTGAGCGAAAACTCGGGCGACGTCGCGAGTTGCAACGGCTCTTGCAGTTCGCGCCCCGCTATACTGAGCGTATCGATATAAGGTTCGAGCGCCGCCGAGACAACCGCGCGTGGGGTGCGCACTTCGAGAATCTGTTCGTGCGCAAAAAATTCGCGCGCGGTGCGAATCGCCCGGTTGCGCAGTTGCGCGGGCTGCATATAGCTAATCGCCGAGCTCTGGCGGCTCGCGGTGCAAAACATCGAGCGCGTGCGCGAGGTTTTCGTATTTTTGAAAGCCTTGGCAGAGCGGAAAATAATGCCCATCGCGCGCGTACACAATCGTCGGAAAGCTATCGGCGCCAATCTCGCGCGCGAAAGCGAACTGCTCGTTCGCAAGCGCGAAAAGTTTGCCTTCTTTATATTCGGCGACAAAGCGTGCCGCGTCTGCGCCGTACTTTTGTAACACGGCGGTATAGCTTTCGGCCAGCGATATATCCGCCCCCGCTTTGAAGTTGAGCGCTAAAATGTCGTGCGCGAGTTCGACGCTGTCGCTTTGGGGCGACGCGGCGAGCGCAAAGGCAAACGCCGCCGCGGGCACGCGCGAATCTTGCATCGTGGTTTTGTCGCGCATGCGCGTGCGGTGAGGCTCTGAAAAAATGGCGCCTGTCATTTCTTCGACGCGCGGAATCGCCCGCGCGATATAATCGGCAAAATCGCCCAAGGGGCCGATGCGGCTACCGACGACAAGCCCGCCGCTCACCGCGCGAAAACGAAAGCGATCGTTGAAATCGCGCTTGAGACGCCCGATAACTTCATTGATGCCCCAGCACCAACCACAATAGCCGTCGAAGACGTAAATTATCTCTGCCACAGCGCATTTTGTAATTAGCGACAGAGTGTGAACTGCTTCGCAGTTCACACTCTGTCGCTAATGTGAATAGTCACAAATCTCATTTTTGTTGTCCGTCGCCGTTGACTTCGATTTTTGGCGAATATGAAATATCGCCTGCCCGACGACGTGATAGAGTATCGTCAACTCGTCTATGATTTTGCCGTGCGAGAAATTCGCCCGTCGGTTGAGGCGCGCGATCTTGCAGGCACTTGGGACCCGGCGCTGTGGCAAAAAATGGCGGGCATCGGTTTACTCGGGCTTTCGGTACAAGAAGAGTATGGCGGCAGCGGCGCGTCGTGCCTCATGACGACGGTCGCGCACGAAGCGTTCTCCGAAGGTTCGACCGACGGGGGGCTGACGCTCGCTTTAGGAGCGCATGCGATTATCGGCACGATGCCGATTGCACTTTTGGGCACGAAAGAGCAAAAAGAAAAATATTTACCGAAACTCGCCTCGGGCGCATGGACTGCGGGGCTGGGGCTCACCGAGCCGAGTTCGGGCTCCGACGCTGCGGGCAGCATGCGCACGGTTGCCGTCAAAAAAGGCGATCGCTATATTCTCAACGGCTCGAAAATGTTTATCACCAATGGTCCGATCGGCGATGTCTTCGTGTGTATGGCGATTACCGACAAAAAGAAAGGCGCGTTCGGCGTTTCAGTTTTTATCGTCGAAAAAACGTTCAAGGGTTTCTCGGTCGGCAAGAAATTGAATAAGATGGGCATGAAAACCTCGACGACCTCCGAGCTCATTTTTGAAGACATGGAAGTGCCCGCCGAAAACATGATTAGCGAAGAGAACTCGGGGTTTCTGCGCGTCGGTCGTGCGACGCTCGAATGGGAACGTACTGTCTTGGTCGCCGCAGGCCTCGGCGGCATGAACAGCCTCATTCGCGGCGGCACGCTCTACGCAAAGCAGCGCGAGCAGTTCGGCGAACCGATCATTCGCTTTCAAGCGATTCAAGATAAGATCGCGCGTTCGCGGTACAAGCTCGATGCGTCGCGGCTTTTGATCTACCAAAGTGCGATGAAAAAAGATCGGGGATTACCCGCACCCATCGAATCTTCGATCGGTAAGCTCTATACGACCGAAAGCAACGTCGAGGTGGCTTACGATATGGGGCAGATTTTCGGCGGTTACTGTTTTATCCACGAGTACCCGGTCGAGCGCGCGTACCGCGACACGCGCCTCTCGACGTTGGGCGCGGGCACGTCTGAGGTGATGCGCTCGATTATTGCGGCGAATATGAAAGAGCTGTGGATTGACTCCGATCTCGAGGGCGAAGACAAAGAGCTTTTTCACAATTTCAGAAATTTTTGCCAAAGAGAAATTGCTCCGCATACGGCCGCAATGGACAAGAAAGGGGAAATCCCCCGCTCGCATTTTGAAAAGCTCGCCAAGATCGGTTACACCGGCATCGGCCACGAAGAGTCGGTCGGTGGCTCGAACGCTTCGTATTATTTAGCGACGCATTTTTACGAAGCGCTCGCCGAAGCGTGCGGCTCGACGTTCTTTTCGGTCGGCGCATCGATCGGGCTTTTTGGGCTACCGATTCGCGAATATGGCAGCGACGCGCAGAAGGCAAAGTATTTGCCCGATCTGATTGCGGGCAAAAAAATTGGTGCGCTCGGCGTCACCGAACCCGGCGCCGGTTCGGACGTGGCGAATATTCAAACTAAGGCCGTGTTCAAAAACGGGAAATATTATATCAGCGGCACGAAAACTTTTATCACCAACGCGCCGGTGTGCGACTATGTGCTCGTGTTGGCAACAATCCTCACCCCCCAGCCCCCTCTCCTTATCGAGGAGAGGGGGGGGAGCGCAGCGGAGGGGGTGAGGACAGGCCAAACTGTCTTCATCGTCGATGCGCATGCGAAGGGCGTCTCACGCGGCAAGCCGATGGACAAATTAGGCCTCAAGGGTTCTCCCACCGGTGAGCTTTTTTTCGACGAAGTCGAGGTCGGCGAAGAGCATATTTTGGGGCGCGCGGGTCGCGGTTTTGCGATTATCATGGCGGCGTTTAACCGCGAACGGCTCGCGCTCGCCGCGTATTCGGTCGGCGTGATGGCGGCGGCGATCGGGCACTCGCGCAAATATGCGAAAGAGCGCAAGGCGTTCGGCAAGCCAATCATCAAGCACCAGGCGGTCGCGTTCATGCTCTCAGACATGATTACCAAATACGAGGCGGCGCGTCAGGTGTTGCACGAAACCGCCTGGCTCATGGACGAAGCGCAGGGCGAATCGCACATCGTGCACAACGGCGAGAAGGTCGAACTCACCGCGCGCACGGCGGCGCTGAAACTCATGGCGTCGACGTATGCGCGCGAAGTCGCGAACCTTGCGGTGCAGATTTTTGGCGGCGCGGGCTATATCGAAGATTATCCCGTGGCGCGCCTTTACCGCGACATCAAGCTCGCCGAAATCGGCGGGGGGACTTCGGAAATCATGAAGGCAATCGTCGCGCGATCGGAGTCAAAGAAGGTATAACTTGAAAATAGTCGAAGAACGATTGTCTTTTTGGCGCCGCTTTCTGTTGAAGCGCCAGTTGGGTTTAGCGCAAGCTATTTATCGTGCACCGGGAAAAATTTTACTCGCGGTTCTCGCGGTTTCGCTGGTAAGCTCGTATTTCACCGTCCAGCTCTTCAAAGATGTGCGTACCGATTTTGCAACGCTACTGCCTGAAAACGATCGTAGTGTCGTACATGTCAAAGAAGCGACCGAGCGAACCGGCGGCGTTGGTAATATATTCGTTTCGATTAACTCGCCCGATTTTGAAGCGAATAAAAAATTTGCGCATGCGTACGCCGCTTTACTCGAAAAGTATCCGAAAGATTTGATAAAGTTTTTCGACTATAATACTCGCGAAGCAGAACAATTTTTCAAAGATCGTCTTTTCTATTATTTGACGCTCGACGAACTCAAGGAGTTACGCTCCGCTTTCAGAAAGCGGTTAGAAAAAACGCGATTGAGCGCTATCGGCCTCGATCTCGAAGAGACTAATTCAGACGCGCAGCTCAAGAAGATTCTCAAAAAAATTTTCGATAAATACAAATCTGAAAATCCGTTTGGGATAAACAAAGAAGGTTATTTCACCGACAAAACGGGCGAGAACGTTGCGATGATTATTCGCCCGACGGGAGATGCGGCAGACCAAAAATTTTCGCGCACGGTCATCGGTCGCATGAATGCCGACATAAAAAAACTCGATCCCCAAAGATTTCACCCGCAGATGGAGGTAGGTCTTGCTGGCACATACGTTTCGATTCTACAAAATTTTTCGAGCATTATTCAAGATACGATAGAAACGGCGGCACTCGCGATTTTTCTTGTTTTAGGTTCGATCTTTCTTTATTATCGATCGATTCGTATGGTGCTGATGCTCTGCGTCGGCGTACTTTTTGGTATTCTCTTGACTTTTTCCGTGACGTATTTTCGCATCGGCTATCTCAACCAACAGACGGCATTTTTGGCGTCGATTATTATCGGTAACGGCATTAACTTCGGTTTGATTTTGATGGCGCGCTATCTCGAAGAGCGCGGTCGCGGTACGTCGTTCAAGCGTTCGTATAATCGCGCGATTTTTTACACGATTTCGGCGACGTTTATGGCCGCCTTCGCTACCTCTATTTCGTATTCGATTCTTTCGGTGACGACGTTTCGTGGGTTTTCACAGTTCGGTTTTATCGGCGGCATCGGTATGGTATTTTGCTGGGCGGCGTTAACGCTGATTATCCCGTGCTTTCTGGTATTGTTCGAGCGTTGGCGGCCGCAGAAAGTTTCTAAAATCAAAAAATTTATCGAACGCGATAACGCGCGCAAGCTCGCGCAGATTATCCATCGCAATCGTAAGGCGCTGGCATGGGCGCTCTATATTCTTGTGCCGATAGCGATTGTCGGTACTCTGCTCTACACGAGCAAAGATCGTTTCGAATATAGTTTAAAAAAATTATCGATCAAGGTTTCCGAAGGCGCGGGTAGCGAAAACTATTACATGCGCCGCCTCGATGCAATCTTAGGCAACGGTTCGAATGCCTCGATGCTCATTGCGCACGATCGTAGCGAAGCGCATAAGACTGCGGTGGCGCTCGAGAAAAGAATTGCAGACGCCAAGGTGGCAGGGCACCCGCTGTTTATCAGTTCGGTGCGTTGGCTCGATCAATTTTATCCACAACAGCAAAGAGAAAAATTAGCGGTCATTAAGGACCTACGCACGCTCTTTCTGCCGAAATATCTTTCGCTCCTGGCGGCTAACGAGCGCGCGTGGGGCCGCGTTGCGCTCAAGGCGCTCAGGGCTAGCCCGTTCGGCACCGACGCGCTACCCGAAATGGTGAAGCGTAATTTTCGCGAAGTCGACGGCACATTGGGTCGGGTTGTGTTTGTTGCGGCGAGCCCGGACGCCGTGCTTTCGAACATTAAAGATATAATTCAAATCGGCAACGAGATCGGCAGTAGCGTTACGCTCGCCCCGGGCAAAACCTTAGAGAAGGGGCAAGTGCTGTTTGCGAGCGAGTCGATGATATTTATCGATATGCTGAAAAATATTTCCGCCGAGGGGCCACTCGTTACCGTCGTCTGTTTTCTTGCGGTTGGCGCTCTAATTGGGTTCGGTTTCCGCAAACTGAAGGATTTCTTGCTGGTCTATGCCTTTCTCGCGTTCGGCATGCTCGCTTTTATTGCGACGTTACAATTTCTAGAAGTGAAACTCAACTTTTTCAATTTCATTACGATACCGATTACGATCGGTATCGGCGTCGACTATGCCATTAATATTTATTACCGCTATAAAGTCGATCACGAGCGCTCGATTACCGACGCTGTGGCGAGCACGGGCTCGGCGGTTTTTCTCTGTTCGTGGACGACGATTATCGGTTATGGCACGATGTTGTGGGCGAAGAATCAGGCGATGGCGTCGTTCGGACTTATGGCGGTGATCGGTGAAATTAGTTGTCTTGTTTTTGCGCTGATTTTCTTGCCCGCATACCTCGGTGTGCGCGAAGATAAACGTAAGGCAATCCCGCACATTGTCGCGGCGACGGTAGACGCCCCGCCGCAAAAGTTGCAAATGCCGACACGAGCCAAGCGCTCGACACCGAAGAAAAAAAAGCGCAAGGCATAAATGCTGTTTGGTCAAAAAAATATTGCACTCGATGCGCAGTTCGACGAGAGCGAATTTGAAAATATTTTTCTCCGTAACGGCTACCCCGGAGAGCACGGCAAAAAAAGTGCAACAACGTACGACGATAAAGCCGAAATCTGGGCGCTCTACGATAAGAAAATTTCGTTCAACGGCAATAATCTTTTGCGCCAATTGCGTATGCTATGGGGGATCGCTTCGTTCTTAAAAATCGGCGCTCGTTCGGCGAAAAATCCACAACCGCGCGGAGTCTTCCAAATCGGTAAGGATAAAAATGCGCAAAAAATTTATTTCGAGGGCTATGCGGGTAACATCGCCGATGCGACGCGCGAGTTGATCGCGATTGCGCCGTACGACAAGACCGATAAAGCGCGCGCGCTCGATCAGAAGATTTTTGTTCGCCTCATCGTGCCGATGCGCGGTAAAACGCCGCTGCAAAAAATCGATGCGATTTTGGCTGCGTATAGCATCGCCGCTTTTCTCGACAGCAAGCATTTTGTCGGCATCGTCGACCCCGACATGTATTTATTCGTGCCGCCAAAGAATATTGTCGCTGGTCTCGCTAACTATCACCGCGCAGATCGCATGCTCAATACGCACCTTGTAACGGGTTTCAATTTCTTTCAGCGCGAGGGGCGGGCGATTTTTTTTACGCACGGCATGAACCGCTTTTCGTTGCCCGATTTGTTACTGCGCGAGACTGCGTGCCACGAACCGTTAACTACAGAGAATTATACATCCGCCTTAAAAACTGCGCATGCTTTTTTCTTGGCGGCGCTGACGCAAAAAAGCAAACCCAAAAAATACAGCGCGGTTAAAGATCGCAAAACTTTACCCGAGCAGGTGAACGCGATGGTTGGGAAGAATTTAATCGAGTTCGTAGTGCCTGCAACAAGTGAGCGTCAAGGATAGACGTTGAAGCCAGCAAGGTAGAGATCGTATTGCCGCTCGACGATTTCTTTCATGAGCAGCGCAGCGCGCCCTGAGAAAGCGGTTTTTTGCGAGAACATATAACCCACGGCATTTTTGGGGCCGAGCGAAACAAAATAACCCAGCTCCGCATACGTATATTCTGGGGCGCTCTTACCGACTGCGTCGGCAATAATTGTGCGCGCGACTTGTTGTCCTTTGCGCACCGCCGCCTGCGCGCTTTTGCTGTTCAGTCCGCGTCCGCTAAAATAGCTGTTGTCGCCCGCTGCATAGAGAGGGCTGCGCGTGCCCTCGACGCGGCCATAGAGGTCGCACGTAAAGTGAGGCGTCGCCCGGACTCCCGGAACAAAAAGTACCAGATCGGCGGCGTTCTCGCCGGCATGCGTGCCCCGCGCAACGACATAATTTTTTGTATAGCCGACAAATTCAGTTTCGAGATGCAAACGAATGCCGTTCGCTTCGATTGCACGCATCGCCGCAGTGCCGAGCGCGGGATCGAAAGTCGGCAACACACGGTCGCGCGCCTCGTAAAGCGTTACTTCGTTATTGCGTGCGGCGAACTCGAATGCAAATTGCACGCCTGTTGGGCCCGCACCGATGATCGATATTTTTTTTCCGGTAATTGTGCGCACCTGTTGTTGCGCCGCCGTGTCGTCGCGCAGTTGGTCGAGCGTTATCACCCCCGACGGCAACGAAGGTGTCAGCGAACCCTGCGCAACGACGATCGCGTCGAACGAGCGGCCTAAAGTTTTTGTGGGATTCACCAAGAGCGCGTCGACGGCAACGTGTTGTTGACAGAATCGAAAACCGAATTTACCGGCAAGCGCAGAAAATGCGACTTCGTATTTCTCGCTGCGCGCGCCGCGCGCGAGCTTATGCCACTGCGTGAGCTTTTGATGGTACGCGCGTGCGTCGAAGAGCGTTACCGCAATCGACGAATTATTTTTATTAAGTTCGATCGCGGTAGCGATCCCCGCATAGCCGCCGCCAACAATTGCAACCGAAAAATCTTCGCGCGCGCCGCTTATTGCCATAAGCCGCCGCTGGCGATTTTGATGAAAGCTAAATAGGGTAGCCGTAGCCGACTTTGAACCGTCACACCGCCGCAGTGCGACTGATTCTCAGGCGGGGAAGCCTTTCTTCGAGTTGTTTATTGCGCTCGTTATAAAACTCGGCGCGACCGGGGTTTATCGCAGCAAGAGCTTCGTAGAGCGCTTGTTCGAAATATAGGCCTTCGGAAAGATTGCGCGCGGCGTCGCGCGCAAACGCTTCGGAATTCTCGAAAGCGATATGTCTAGTATTGAATCTATCGGATGGCAGTAAATCCGCCATTGCGACAATATTGTGGACGCTGAGGCCGCCGCCGACCGATGTGAGTTTGCCTTGCCGTTTAAGCTTCGTCAGAGCGTTCTGCGTGACGGTCAACACTTCGTCGTCGTCGACTGTCAAATGCATGCTTTTTGAAAGATCGCCGCGCCCGATCGTTACTTGCGCGAGCGCCGCAAAAGCTTTCGAGTTAATCATCGCGCCTAAGTTTTGTACTGCGGTACCGGTTTCGAGATTCATCGCGAGGTATGCGCGCTTGCCGGTTTCGCGCATAATCGTTTCGGCGGTCTCGACAAAATTTGTCAGTGCATAGACGGTTTCGACCATCGGCGCAAGTATCACATCGACGCCAATCGCCAGGCATTCGCGCATATCGCGGCGCGCTTCGGAGCCGCCGATTTTGACGACAAGCGGCATGAGAGTAGTGCCGCTGGCGATTGAAATCTCGCGCATCACCGCAATCTCGTCGAAGCTCATGTCTTCAACTTCGGTGCCCGTTTTCAGCGCAACGACTTGGTGTCGCGTCTGTAGCGTTTGCAGTTTTTGGCGTAATGCCGCAAGTTTTTCTGTATTATGCCGCATATCTCTTTATCGGTGAAAACTATGGAATGCTGAAGGTATAATTCGCCGATAAATTAATTTAACGGCGAATTATGCCAATACCATCAACCCATTCTGGTCGATGTGAAATTCGCGCGCAACGGCGGCAATTTTCTTTTCGCGCAATCGGCGGGTAAGGTCGAGCCCCGCGACATCGGTGTTATCGGGCCAGAGCGCCAAGAGCGTCGAACCCGCGCCCGAAAGAAAACAGCCGTACGCACCGTCGCGGTACCAATCTTCGAAAATTTCGAACATCGAAGGTATAAGATGCGCGCGCTGCGTGGTGTGCATGCGGTCTTCCATCGCAGTGCGAAAGCTTGCGCGGTCGGCGGCGGAGAGATTTTCTTTTTGTAGTAAATAGACGAGCGCGGCGACACGCGACGTTTGAAACGTTAAATCGGCGCGCGAAACACTCACGGGTATGAGCTGTCTTGAGTCGCGCGTCTCTAATTTAAGATCAGGGATAACTCCTGCGATTTTAAGGGGAGCGCGTACTTTCAACGGCATGTGTGCGTATGAGGGGCCACCTTCGGCTGGCGCGTTTGTCGGTAGGCAAAGATTCCAACCGCCATAGAGCGCAGCGGTTAAATTATCGGGATGCGGTTCGAATTCGAGCGCGAAATCGAGTAACTGTTCGATACGATACGCCATGTGGTGTTCACGGCGCAAAGTTTCATTGGCGAGGGTTAATCCTGCCAGAATGGCCGTGCTCGACGAACCCAAGCCGCGACTAAAAGGTACATTGACGAGCACCTGCACATCGTAGGCTACCGAATCTTGCCCTGCTTTTTTCATGAGGTAATGGTATGCGCGGATAAAGAGGTTGTCGTTATCGGCCGAACGTGGTAGCGATTTCGGGTTGACGATACCCGAATTGCCAGCTAAGAAACTGAGACGAAGCGAGCCGTCGTCACGTTTGGCGGTATCGCAGACAAACTCGTTACGCAAATCGAGCGCCATGCCCCAGATATCGAAACCGGGGCCAAGGTTTGCGGTGCTCGCGGGAACAGAGATGCGCATCGACACCCGGCCAGAAACGGCATCAAAAACGCGCCTACAAGCCCTTTACTTGGCTTTACGGCAGAATAGGTGTATTTTCGTTTGGTTATGGCTTCATCGAATGAAATTATTATCTTTACCGCAATTAACGATACCGACCTTGCCGAAGAATTTATCACCAACATGCTTGAAGCTGGCCTTATTATCAGCGGTACGATATTTCCCGGCACGACGCTCATGTACCGCTGGGAAAACAAGATCAATCTCGACGAAGAGGTTAAAATTATCATCAAAGCGAAGCGCGAGAATTATGATAAGATCGAAGACTATATTATGCACCGGCATCCGTATAAGATGCCCGAAATGACGTGCATCGACGCCACGTTCGGCTCGGAGCGGTTTCGCGAGTTTTGTCGCAATAAGCCGTGAGTAAATTATCGAAGAGCGGCGAGCTCGTCTATTCGCCTCGCTACGACCTTTCAGACTATAAGCAAGTGTTGTCTGCGGAGAAATTTAAGCTGCTCTACGACGAACTCAAATACGAACGCTGGAGCTGGCACACCCCCGATGTCGCCGCCGAAGAGACGCTCGCGCTCGTACACACAAAAGCGTATTTGAAAGATTTTTTAAGCGCGCATCTCAGCGACCATACGCTGCGCGCAGAAGTGCCGATCGATAAGCGCATCGTCGAAGCGGTGCGCACGGCAACGCAGGGGACGATACTCGCCGCCGAGCTTGCCGTGCGGCACGGCCTGGCGGTGAATCTCTCGGGTGGTTTTCATCATTCGTTCGCCGAACACGCCGAAGGCTTTTGCTATTTGAACGATACCGTGATTGCGATCAGGCATCTGCGTCAAACCCATGCGCTGCTAAAAGTTCTGGTCATCGATCTCGACGTACACCAAGGCAACGGTACGGCTTTTTTGCTCAAAGACGATCCGTTAAGTTTTACATTTTCGATGCACGAGAAAGATAATTACCCGGCAAAAAAGCAATCGAGTCTCGACGTCGATTTAGCGTCGTTCATGCGCGATGCGGAGTACTTGCAGTTACTCTCCGCAAACCTTGCACAAGTCAGGTCGCGCTTCGCCCCCGATTTGATTTTTTATTTAGCGGGTGCCGACGTCTATAAAGACGATACCCTAGGCGGTCTCGAGCTGACGATGGACGGCATCGCCGAACGCGACCGCATCGTGCGCGATTTTATGCCCGAGGTGCCGCTCGTGATGCTACCCGCAGGCGGCTACGCGCGCCAAATTATCGACACGGTAAAAATTCACGCGCGCACGATTCGTATTTTACACGGCAGGGCGGCATGAGCGAAAAACGCTTTGACTTTCAAGATCTCGAAGAGATCGACTTTGCCGACGAACTCCCCGCCGCGACGCATTTTTCTGCGGACAAAAAACTTTTTTTGCAAACTTACACCGAAGGCGAACTGTGGCAGGCTTTAGAACGAGCGCAAATTATCGCCGAACTCAAAGCGCGCGGGTATTTTCCCGTAAAACTCGAAGTCGAATTTTTGACCGAGCGCGATCATCGCTTCTATCTCGTCTATGCGGGCGAGAAGATACTCCACATGCGCTTGCGACTTTCGTATTTCAAGCTACACCGGCACCCGCTCATGCCGGTGATGCGCATGCTTTATATCGATTGGTTGCAGACGCGCCACGTCAAGCGTCGGCATCAAGATGAAAGTCGCCTGTTTCCGGGGCAGGACGTACCCGGGTTGGGGATTTTTAATCGTATCGACCATTTCTTGCGCGATTTGGTTGTCGCGACGCGCGCGTACGGCGGCTTTAATATTCCCGAATATTTTCACGACGCGCTCTTGTTTCATCGCGCATTCACATTTTACGACCCCGAGCGCGAGGCGTTTTTTCGCGCGCTTTTGCGCGATCTCAAAGGGCACGGCGCGCGTGAAATATCGAAGGCACTCACTGCGGGGCGCATTCGCAATGCTAAGGGCGAGGCGGTCGAATGGCACGGCGGCGAAATGCTGATTTTCACGCACAAGCCGTATGCCGAGACCGTCTTCAACGATCGCTTTCGCCGCGACGTCGAACGCAAGATGCGCGAGTGGAAGTTTACTCTTTACGAACTCGCGTAGGCGAGTTCGCAAAGAGTAAGAGCGCGTCTCAAAACCGCCATCGCTTGGCGCGCGGCAAGTTCTACGCCGAACGCGGCTTGTCGCGCGGCGAGGGTTTTGAGACGCGCTTTAACTAATCACTTTACGCGCGCGTCCGGCGTTCGATTAGGGCGTAGCGATTATGAGAGCGACCGCTTTCATTCAACTTGCCTGTATCGGCGCTCTGTCTTTGAGCAGTCTTTTCGGCGTGCATGTCGATCACGGCGATATACACGCGCGCGATTGCCGCGCCGACGAGTTCTCGGCCTCGTGCCATCAAGAAATACCGCACGACCACAAAGCGGCGCATCCGGGGCAAGAGTCGGTTATCGAGCATGCGTTTGAAAATGCGATTTCAACGCTGCAGTTTTTCGTTTTTGCCCCCGCATTTATTGTTACCGGCGACGCGCTCGTCTTGCATGCGCCGACCTTCGGTTCGACTCTGTTATTGTGCGACGATCACCGCCGCATTACGTTATTCTTAAACGCAGTCTCTCCACGCGCACCCCCTGTCGGTTAATTTTTACTTTCGCGTTTTATAAAGTTTCTTCTCCAGAGGAGGGAAGTATGACACGGTTATTTTATATTTTTACTTTATTCAATCCCCTATTTTTATCGGCGGTAGATTTAAGTCTGCAAGAAGTCTTGCAAACCGCCGAGCAAAATTCGCCGTTTATCGAAGCGAAAATGTTGCAGATGCAGGCGTCGGGCTTTCAAGCCGAACAAGCGGGCTTGTGGGGTAATCCGCAACTGCAAGCCGAACTCGGAGGGATTCAACAGAACGATATCGGCGGTTTTGCATATTCTTTCCGGGTATTGCAGCCGATCGCGTTTCCGGGTAAACTCAGCGCGCGCATGGAGTTTCAAAAGTTCAACCAACACATCGACAGTCTCGACCTGCTCGATCGTCGCCAATGGGTTGCGTTTAACGTTGTTACCGGCGCATATAGCATGAATACGGCGGCGGAGTTATTACACTACTTCGCCGCGCGATTAGAGCGTTTCAAAACGTTACGCATTGCGATCGCGGCGCGGCCGTCGGTTTCGCCTGAAATTCAGGCGCAAAAGTTAATCGTCGAAAATGCGCTCAGAAACGCCGAACGCGATTTTCTGAATATTCAGAAAGAAACCGAAATTGCGCGCGAGCGGTTGTCGCTCTACATCGGCGACCAAGCGGCGATGACAATTACGACTCCCTATTTCGCTACGCCCGCGCTCATCGAGAAGCAAGAGATCCAAAGCAAGACGATGGCGCAGAACATATTATTGCAGCGGCTCACAGCGCAGGTGAACCAGACGCACGCGCAATCGCGGCTGCTCAAGCGCGAAGCATATCCCGATTTGAATTTCATCGCGTATTTCGATAAAGATACCGGACCCTTTCTTGAACACCGTTTCGGGGCGGGGCTTTCGGCGCCGCTTCCGGTTTTTAATCGCAACCAATATGCGATTAAGGCGGCGGCAGCGTACACAGAGTCGCTCGAAAAAGAAAAGCGATTTGCCGAAGACACGCTGCGCCGCGATTTCAATATGCTGTATCGCGAATATCTCACGGCGCGCGCGATGCTCGAAAAATTTCCGCTGAGCGAACGCGATAGACTTTCGGCGAAAATTAAATCGCTCACGCGCGAACTCATCAAAGGACGAATCACGATTCTTTCGTTCTCCGATATGGAACAGCGTTCGCACGACACGATCATGTCTTCGTTTACGGCGCAGTTGACGTACGTGACGGCAGTCGCGCGGTTGTATTCGCTTGCGGGCGATGCGGCAAGACTACCAGAAGTCTTGCGCGCACAGTAGGGCATCATGTTGAATGCAATTGTCGAATTCTCTTTAAGAAAGAGAATCTATGTCATCGGTGGATTTATTCTTGTACTACTATTGGGCGTTCGTTCGGTTGAAAATTTGCCGATCGATGCCGTGCCCGATATTACAAACGTACAGGTGATTGTGAACGCAAAGACCGGGGGGCTCGACCCGCAGCAAGTCGAGAAATCGGTCACGTATTTTATCGAAGCCGAGATGGCCGGGATTCCGCACATCCGCGAGATTCGCTCGCTCTCGCGTTACGGTCTTTCGCAGACGACTATCGTCTTTCGCGACGGTACCGACATCTATTGGGCGCGCCAACAGATAGCAGAACGCATGCGCTCCGCTGCCGATAAAATTCCACAAGGAATTTCTCTCGAGCTCGCGCCGATCACAACGGGGCTCGGCGAAGTCTTGATGTATGTTGTTTTAGCGAAAGGCGATACTCCGCTCAGTCGGCGCGGCGAAGACGAGCGCTTAGTCTATCTGAGAACGGTGCAAGATTTTATATTGAAGCCTTATCTCAAGTCGAATATTCAGGGCGTCGCCGAGATCGATTCGAACGGCGGCTACCAAAAACAAATCGACATCGATGTCGACCCCGACAAGCTCGAAAAATATGGCGTTTCTCTGAACAGCTTAATCGTTAAACTGCGTTCGCTCGGCGAAAATTACGGCGGCGGTTACATCGAACAAAAACAACAACAAATTATCGTGCGCACGAACGGCCTCATCGCGCTCGATAAATTAAAAAATTTCCCGATAAAGCTCTACTACGACGGGTCGCATATTCGTCTACGCGACATTGCGCATGTCAGAGATTTTCATCCGCTGCGTTTGGGCGCGGCGACGTACCGTGGGCAAGAGACCGTGCTGGGTACTGTGCTCATGCTCATGGGCGAAAACAGTCGTGCCGTCGCGCTCTCGGCAGAGCAGGCGCTCAAAGAAGCGCCGGTGCCCGACGATGTCGAACTTCGCGTTGTCTATACGCGCAGCTTCTTGGTCAACGCCACGATTAAAACTGTAGCGAAGAATCTCATCGAAGGCGCGGGGTTGGTGCTCGTCATAATTTTTCTATTCTTAGGAAATCTACGCGCGGCATTTTTCGTCGCGCTTTCGATTCCCTTTTCGATGGCGGTAGCGCTCATCGCGATGCAATATTTGCATATTTCGGCGAATTTGATGAGTTTGGGGGCACTCGACTTTGGTCTCATCGTCGACGGCTCGATAGTCATGATTGAAAATATTATCGCGCATTACGAAAAGAAGCCGCCGCAATCTCGCGAAGAGCGCTATCGAATCGTGAAACAATCCGCACTCGAAGTTTTACGGCCTTTGCTGACGGGAATTATAATCATCATGGCGGTGTACTTGCCGATTTTGACGCTCGAAGGTACCGAGGGTAAACTGTATTATCCGATGGCGATTACGGTACTCTTCGCGCTCGCCGGTTCTCTTATCATCGCCGTTGTCGTGATGCCGGTGCTTGGGCTGTTTGTGAAAATACGCGCGCATGCGACAGAGACCGTGCTTTTCAAAACGATCTATCGCATTTACGAGCCCATCTTGAATTTTCCGCTGCGTAATATTCGTAAGTTTGTGCTACCGACGGCGGCCTTCGTCGCGATCTGTCTCGCGCTATTTTTTCGCATCGGTTCCGATTTCATGCCGCCCTTAAACGAAGGCGATATCACGTTAGGCGTCTTGCACGACGCCAAAGCGTCGCTTACCGAGAGTATTCGTCGTGAAATAGAGATTGAAAAAATTTTATCGACCTTTCCCGAAGTCGAGACGGTATTCGGGCGTATCGGCACGAGCCAGGCGGCGACAGACCCGATGGGCGTCAATCTGGCGGATTGCTTCGTTATTCTAAAAAAGGACACGCAGTTATGGAGAAAGAACGCGCACGGAAAAATAATTTCTCGTAGCGAACTATCGAATATCATGCGTACGGCATTGGCGCCTGCGTTAAGAGCAAGCGAGCACCTTGCCGAATCGGAAATTCTCGAAACGCAGCCGATTGCGATGCGCTTTAACGAAATGCTCGAAGGTAGCCGCGCCGATATATCGTTACGTATTTACGGTAAAGATCTCGTCGAACTGGCACGACTGCAAAAAGAAATTGTGCGCGTGCTGAAGACAATCCCCGGAGCAAAAGAAGTCGAACTCGATGCGCTGACCGCGCTGCGAAAAAGCGTGATGCTCGACGCTAAAATAAATTACGACCGCATCAACTATTTAGGGATTCCGTTGCGCGAAGTGAACGACACCGTGCAGACCGCGATGGTCGGCGTTTCGGTAGGTTCGCTCTACGAAGACGACTGGCGTTTCCCGATCGACGTTAAAATCGATGAAGAGAAGCGCAACGACCCGCGCCACATCATGAAGATACCCGTCGCATTACCCGACGGCGGCACGATACGTTTAGGCGAAGTCGCGACATTCGCGCACAACGAGAATGTGACCGCGATCGCACGCAGCGCGATGAGTCGTTACACGGGCGTGGCGATTTTTCTTGGGGCCCGCGATACGCTGTCGTTCGTGCGCGAAGCGCAACAGAAATTAAAAACCGAATTAAATATTCCGCCGCAATTTCGCTTGGTCTGGGGCGGCCAGTTTCAAAATTTACAACGCGCAAAGGCACGGCTGCTCTATATCGTGCCGCTCGTTTTAGCGCTCGTACTTTTTTTAGTCTACAAAACATTCGATTCGTTCAAGCAAGCGATATTGATTTTTACTACGATACCTTTCGCATGGACGGGGGGCATCCTCGCGCTGCAAATCGCGGGTATCGATTTTTCGGTGTCGGCTGCGGTTGGGTTTATCGCGCTTTCGGGTGTGGCGATTCTGAACGGCCTCGTGAAGGTCAGCTACTTGAACCAACTTGTGCGCGAAGGACATAGCATCGACGAAGCGGTCAAACTCGGCGCGCTGAGTCGCATGCGTCCCGTGATGATGACCGCGCTCGTTGCGAGTTTGGGTTTCTTGCCGATGGTCTTAAATACGGGAATCGGAGCCGAAGTGCAAAGACCTTTGGCGACCGTCGTTTTGGGCGGCCTCGTTACTGCGACGCTGATGACGCTCTTACTCTTGCCCGCATTTTATTTATGGTTAGAGAAAGACAACGCGCCGCGCCGTGCTCGTTAGGCAACGAATAAATTTCGTTTGCGGCGCTCGCGATTGTGCGGGCGTTCTGCGTGACTAGGCGGGAACTCGCGCAAGCCATATTCAAGAGCGATTTTTTGCCGCAGTTGCCGAGGCGGTTTTGACAATTCACAAAAAAACTGCGCAAATTCTGGCGTCTTCGCCACTCGCAAAGCGAATTGTGCGCAATTCGCGGGGGAATTTGCGCAGTATAACCTCGGCAACTGCGGCAAAAAATCGCGTCAGCGAGTTCCCGCCTATTCACCTGCGCACTTTGCAAATAAAGTGTCGGCCAACCGATTGACGCGGTGTCTCAAAACCATATTATGAGAGCGTTTCACTTTTTGAAAAGGGCAGGTATGGGTAGCATAAAACATGACTTAGGCGTAGAGGCCGCAAACAAGAACTTTGTCATCGAGAAACCGGTCGGCATGTACGATCCACAATTTGAAAAAGACTCGTGTGGCGTAGGCTTTATCGCCGATTTGAAGGGCGCGCCGTCGCGCGCAATCGTTGAAAATGCGCTCACGATGCTCGCGAATTTAGAGCACCGCGGTGCCGTTGGTGCCGATCCCGAAACCGGCGACGGCGCGGGTATTCTCATACAAATGCCGCACGATTTTTTGAAGACCGTTACGAGTGAAATACAGATTCCACTGCCAAATGCGGGCGAATACGGCGTTGCGGTAATTTTCATGCCGCAAGATAAATCGCTGCGTCGACAGGCAGAAAATATTTTTGAAAAAATTGTCGTCGACGAAGACTTAGAATTTTTAGGATGGCGCAAAGTACCGGTCGACGACGCCGTGCCGGGCTATGGCGCGAAACAGACTCTGCCTTTTGTCGTACATGCGTTTGTAGGTCGCGGTAAATTTACGGGCAGCGCCGACGATTTTGAGCGTCGACTCTATCTCGTGCGCCGCGTTATCGACCACCGCATTCGCGCAGAGTTGAAGCTGAAGCGTGCCGATTATTATGTGCCGTCGTTTTCGAGTCGTACGTTGATTTATAAAGGCATGCTACTCGCGGCGCAGGTTCCGGCATTCTTCAAAGATCTACGCCATAAAGAAATGAAATCTGCAATGGCGCTAATCCACATGCGATTTTCGACCAATACTTTCCCAACATGGGATCTCGCACACCCATTTCGCATGATTGCGCATAACGGCGAAATTAATACCTTGCGCGGCAACATCCACTGGATGAAAACGCGCGAAGCGGTAATGCAATCGCCGCACTACGGCAACGATCTGAAACGCATGCTACCGATCGTGATGGAAGGGCAATCCGACTCGGCGACGTTCGATACCGTGCTCGAGTTATTGGTCAGGAGTGGGCGCAGTTTACCGCATGCAATCATGATGATGATTCCCGAAGCGTGGTCGA
>JAFEGD010000150.1 GCA_018240245.1 Spirochaetota bacterium
ATCACAGGGAGGTCGCAAGTGGTTTTTTTCACGACTTGTGAGAAAAATCCGCCATTCTCTGGTATTTAATATATAGAGGGGCCTCATGAAAGCAATTTCACCGTTCAAAAATCTGAAAACATCCGTATCGCTCCCCGCAGCCACATATCGACAGCTCAAGGCTGGCCGGCTACTTCTCAAGAAAGGCGGGGTCTTTTTTTCTGATGATGAAATATATCGACGCTTATTTAAGCTTTATCTTCTTTTTTGGCGCGGGAAAGGCAGAAAAACAAATTCGTTACGCCGATACAACGCCAAAAGGAAAACCTACGAAATTCGACCACTTTACATTAACCAAGTTCTCTATGCGTCATTATGGCAGCGAGCCCTGCATTCAGGAGAGTCGGTTTCCCGAATGCTGGATGTCGCAATTCGCCTTTATCTCTCGCGGCTTATCGAAAGTATGCTGTCGGGCACAAAGGGTAGGGGTCTGCAGAGGCGTAATGCTGAGTATTGGGCGCGACGATTTCAGAAAAGAAAAGAACCTCATGGACAGTTTTTCATTAACTATCGATGTAAAACAGTAAGAAATAGAACAGGAGAGTTAAATTACATTCAAAAAATGACAATTATAGAAAATCCCACTCGTACTATAGAAAAACTACGCAGAATATAGAAGACTGAATCTCCACAAATCTTAAAATCTCCCAAACCTGATTTATCCAACCCTGAGGGAGGCCCCGGTGCAGGGAATACATCTCAAAACTGGCATGATTTTTGCTGTAAGCGGTTAGTGAGGTATATCATGAAAAAACAAATAGTTATGACAATCTTTGGCATCGGGGGCTTGGTAGCTCCCATCGAAGCTGAAGCAGTCACAGAAAAAGAAGTAAAAACCAGCGAAACGCCAGCAGCACCCGCACCGTCGTATTATTGGGGCGGAAACCTCGTTCAAGGTTACACCTTCAATCCAAGCAATCCGTCGGACGGGTACAACGGCACCGTAACATGGACCGATCGCGCGAATGAATACCAACTTAACCAAGCGTGGACGTATTTTGAGGTGCCAACCGACACCAGCAAGAAGGCTTTTGACGTTGGTGGTCGTGTGGACCTCGAATTCGGTTCCAACTATCGTTGGGCAACGAGCGCTGGTTTTGAAGACAAAGTGTTTAAGACTAACACCGGGCAGGCCAATACAGGCGCGGTAAATAGTAGTCAGTACGGTCTAGCGCTGACGCAGGCCTATCTCGATTTCGCGTACAAGTCGACCAAGTTGCGCGTCGGTCACATCATTTCACCAGTGGGCTTTTATACGGTCGACACAACACAGAACTTTTTCTCGGTGATTCCCTATACTTACCAATACGGTGAACCATTCACGCACTGGGGCGCTTGGCTATATTGGACCGTAAACGATAAGTTGACCCTTTCAGGCGGAGTGACACACGGCGGAGATAACTTTGACGGATCGGGCACGGGAGCAAAACTGCCAGGCTTTCTGGGAACAGTGAGCTACATCTTCGACGACAAATCGACATTCGACTGGGTTGTTCACATCAGTAAAGAATATAACTATACCAATTCAACGAACAGCACCGACCCGACGTTAACCGTAACGAATGGAGCATACAACGGTGCCGCTGGTCTTTACAGTTGGCGCTACTTTCAAACCCTAGTCTATAAGCGCGACCTGACTAACAAGTTGCAGTGGGTTGCGCAGAGCGACTTGGGCATTCAGCAAGTCGCCGATGTGCAGGCGGCAGCGGCGGGTAACATGAACCAGCAAAGAACAGCAGCGTGGTATGGTCTCAACACTTATTTTTACTACAAATTGTTAGAGACGCTAACGTTGGGGCTTAACCTCGAATGGTTTCGCGATTCTGCCGGGGTTCGCGTCGGTGCCGCGTTGCCGACGGCTTCTTATAACGGTTCAACCGTTGCGGGAATGGGTACGGCAGGCGGCGGTCGGGCAAACTATATCGGTAACTTTTTTCAGGCTACGTTTGGTCCGAAGTGGCAAGCACAGAAAAATCTTTTCTTGCGCGCTCTAGTTCGCTACGACTATTTCGACGGCATCGCTGTGAACGGCCCGAACAGTCTTCCGTTCGGCGGGGGCAGCAAACGCGATCAGGCGATTATCGGCCTCGATATGGGATTTACTTTCTAACCAATAGCGTTAGGCGGGCGCAGCCAGCCTAACGCAGTCAGTTCTGCTGAATCTGCAACTCGTATGCCTTGCTGAGCGAGTTGCCTTTCAAATCTTTCGCCTCGATCAAAACTTTTTTCGCACGCCGCACTTTCGACGTTAGCGCGTAATAATTGCGAAAGAAGATATCTTCAAACGCGAGACCATTCGCAAGCTGCCATGCATCCCCCTTAAAGAAGACTTTTTCGAATCTTGCGGCGATCGCCTCTTTGCCGTCGAGGCTCACACGGTAATCGAAAACACCCCAACGTTCGCGTCCGGTGCCATGGTCTTGAATAAAAATATACACCGGATAATCGGCGCTCAAGCGAAAAGATTTTGCGGGGTTGATACTCGCGAATTTATCCGGTAAGAGCACACCCCAATCTTTCGCCTCGGGCGGTTTGGTGTCGCGGTAATAAAGATCGCTCATGAGCGTGAGCGGGTTTAACATCGCGCGCTCGTGCGGGTCGAAAATAAAAAAATGCAAATGCGGCCCACCCGAGTGCCCCGAATTTCCCGACGTACCGATGCGCTCGCCGACGGCAAGCTGCGGCTGCTTCGCGATATTTTCGGCGACGCTTTGTAAATGCATAAACCCAGACCAGTGCGTGCCGTGATCCATCACGAGCGTCGTGCCGCCACCGAACGGTATCTCGCCCGGCGTAAATTCGGCGTTGATGCGGTATAGCAATCGTCCCGTTTTCGGCACAAGCACCTTAGCCCCCGCGCCGGGTATATCGACGCCGTTATGAAAATGGTCGAGACGCGATTCGCCGAAGGTCGAGCTGATCTGGTACTTTTTATCTTTTTCGACGGGCCAGTCAAATGCGGGGGGATTATCTGCGGCGGCAATACTTACGGCTGTGATTACGAGGTAGGCGAGAGCGCGGAAAAAAATATTTTTCAAAGTGAGTCTCTGCACGCGAAAGAATTTGTCGTGTCAACCACTTGTGTTTAACATGAAGCAGCGGTACGCTGCTTCATGTTAAAATTTTTACGTTGTCTAGCGCTTCAGAAAAATGCGCGTTCGTCGGCGTGCCGTAGAGAGCCTC
>JAFEGD010000151.1 GCA_018240245.1 Spirochaetota bacterium
ACGATGTATATACTGATTCAGATAAGTGGACAGTGAAAACAAAAGACGGCAAATTGAGTGCACATTTTGAGCACACTATTGCTATTACAAGTTCTGGGCCGGTTATTTGCACGATGCCCAAAGGTGCAAATATCAACGTATTTGAATTGATGGGCGGTAAGCCTGCGAAAAACGCGGGTGGCAAAGAAGTGGGAGTGAGCGTATGAAAGTCAGAGCGTCGGTAAGAAAAATTTGTCCGCAATGCAAAATTATTCGCAGGGCGGGAGTGATTCGCGTGATTTGTAAATCGAACCCGCGACATAAACAGAGGCAGAGGTAAAATAGATGGCACGTATTGAAGGTATTGATCTCCCAAATCAGAAGCGCGTTGTAATCGGTCTGACGTATATTTACGGCATCGGTCATAAAGCAGCGAACGATATTGTCTCAAAAGCGGGCATCCCCCTGGCAAAGCGCGTTCACGAACTGACCGAAGACGACATTATTAAACTTAAGAAGGCGATCGATGGACACTATACTGTCGAAGGCGCGCTGCGCTCGAAAGTACAGCTCGATATGAAGCGCCTTGTCGATATCAATAGCTACCGTGGTTCGCGCCATCGCCGGGGGCTGCCAGCGCGCGGGCAACGTACAAAAACGAATGCGCGTACGCGCAAAGGGCGTCGTGTCACTGTTGCGGGCAAAAAAACCGCACCGAGCAAAGGATAATAATTAAGAGAGCACCATGAGCGAAGAAGTAAAAGAGCAAGCCGCAGGCGAAGAAACCAAAACAAAGAAGATCAAAGATAAGGGACGTGTGCCGCGTGGCCGCGTCTATATCAATGCGACATTTAATAATACGATCATTACCATCACCGACATGAACGGTAATTCGATCGCTTGGGCGTCGGGCGGTTCGCTCGAATTTAAAGGTTCGCGTAAAGCGACGCCTTATGCCGCACAGCTCGCCGCGCGCTCGGCTCTCGACAAGGCGCGCGAACGCGGCTTGCACGAAGTAGAAATTTATGTAAAGGGGCCCGGAGTGGGTCGCGAGCAAGCGATTCGCACGCTCGCCGCATCGGGGTTGCGCGTCAACCTCATCAAAGATATGACACCGGTACCGCATAACGGTTGCCGTCCACGCAAAAAGCGTAGAGTATAAGGTTTAGGAGAAGTATGGCAAGAGCAATTGGACCCGCATGTAAGTTGTGCCGCCGCGAGGGATTAAAACTATTCCTCAAAGGTCAAAAGTGCATGACCGATAAATGTATTTTTAATAAACGCAAAAATCCTCCCGGCCCGCCGCCGAAGCGTAAACCGAAGAATTCGGGCTATGCGACGCAGTTGCGCGAAAAGCAAAAAGTTAAGCGCGTGTACGGCCTTTTAGAACGTCCGTTCCGCAATTATTTTGCTGCGGCGTCGCGCCAGCGCGGTATCACCGGCGAAAACTTGCTGATTTTGCTCGAGCGCCGTCTCGATAATTCGCTGTACCGCATGGGCATCGCGTCTTCGCGCGCGCAGGCACGCAATTTTATTACGCACGGGCATATTCAAGTCAATAGTCGGCGTGTCGATATTCCGAGCTTCAAAGTGTCGATCGGCGACGTGATCTCACTCGGCGAAAAATTGAAGAGTAATAAGGTAATCCAAGATAACGTCGAGGTCTCTAAAAATGCGGGTCTCATCGCCGATTGGATGGAACTCGGCGACGATGGCAAGTCCGCGAAAGTGGTCAAAATGCCGACGCGCGAAAATGTCGATATTCCGATCAAAGAGAACGTGATCGTCGAGTTGTATTCGAAATAAAAAACGGAGTAGTAATGGCAAAAGCATCACCCAAAAATTTACTCAAAGGTCTGAAGCGCCCCAAGAGCGCGGAGTTTCAACACGTCGAAACTCGGCCCGATTATGGCAAGTTTGTCGCAGAACCTTTTGAAAAAGGTTTTGGCGTCACGGTTGCAAACAGCTTGCGGCGCGTGCTCATGTCTTACATCGAGGGCGCGGCTATCGTTGCTGTGAAAATCGAAGGCGTGAGCCACGAGTTCTCGACGATGCCCGGCATTAAAGAAGACGTAACGCGCCTGATTTTGAACTTGAAGCGCGTGCGCCTCAAGCTCGACGGCCAAGGCCCAATCACGCTCGAAGTCGAGAAAAAAGGTGCAGGCGTTCTCATGGCCGCCGACTTTGCCGTGTCGAATAGCGTCGAAGTTATGAATCCCGATCTCGTACTCGCGCACATGAACGAAGATGCGAATCTCAAGATGACGCTACAGATCGATAAAGGTCGTGGTTATTTGCCGGCAGAAGTCACTAAAAAAATGATCGATGAAGTGGGAGTAATCCCCATCGATGCGCTCTTCTCGCCGATTACAAAAGTTAATTTCGACATTACCGAAACTCGCGTCGATCAACGCACCGACTACGATAAGGTAACGTTTGAAATCTGGACAGACATGACGATTTCGCCCGAAGATGCGATGGCGTATGCGGCGAAAATCTTAAAAGAACACCTGACGGTATTCATTAATTTTGCCGAAGAGCTCTACGAAGAAGAAGAAGAATTCGACGAGACCGACGAGCGCCTCAAGAAGGCGATGCAGGTCGCGCTCGAAGATATGGAAATGTCGGTACGCAGCATAGCGGTATTGCGCAGCCTCGACATGCGCAATGTGAAAGATATCGTGACGCGCTACGAAGACGACCTCAGAAAAAGCAAACATTATTCCGACAAGGTGCTTTTGCAGCTCAAGAGCAAGCTTGCGAATATGAACTTGGCGTTCGGCATGCGCGACGGCCGCTAAAAGATAGGTAACTATGATTAAAGGCAACAAAGTAAAACATCTGAATAAAAAAGTCGGGCATCGACAAGCGATGCTCGGTAATTTGGTGCAGTCGCTGTTTTATCACGAAAATATTACGACAACGGTTGCGAAGGCAAAAGTAACGCGCCAAATCGCCGAGAAACTGATTACGCGCGCTCGGGCGAATCAAAAAGATTCGTTAACGCAGGCGCAGAAAGTGCACAATTTGCGCGAAGCGGCGAAGATTGTTACCGACAAAGAAATCTTGCACAAACTGTTTAACGATATCGCCCCACGCTTTACCACGCGCCCCGGCGGCTATACTCGCATTTTGCGTGTAGGTCAAAGAATTTCCGACGCTTCTGAAATGGCGTTGTTGCAGTTGGTCGAGCGCAAAGAGCTCGCGCAACTCAAAGACGACCGTGCGGCGGTGCGTGCGGCACGCAACAAAAAAGCTGGAAAAAAAGCGGCAAAAAAAACTGCGGCGAAATCGGAAAAAGAACCGAAAGAAAAGAAGAAAAAGTAAATCGCCGATTTTTTGCGAAGAGCGCGCCACGGCGCGCTTTTTTTTTGTTGCGATGCCGCTCTGAATGTTTTAGAGCGCGTCGCGAAACCGCCATTGTACTTGTTGGCACATTGCAGTTCGGTGAACTCACCGCAATCGCTCGGAGGAAATTATGGCAGTGAAGACCATTAACGATATCAGAGGCTCTTTTCTTTCGTTCTTTGAAAGCAAAGGGCATCTGCGTATGCCCAGCGCCTCATTACTCCCTGCGGCAGACCCGACGCTACTTTTCACGACGGCGGGCATGGTACCGTTCAAAGATTTTTTTTCCGGCGCTAAGACGCCGCCTGCCCCGCGTTTGGCGTCGATACAAAAATGCCTGCGCACGACCGACCTCGAATCGGTCGGTAAAACAAAGCGCCATTTATCTTTTTTCGAGATGTTGGGTAATTTTAGTTTTGGCAATTATTTTAAGAAAGAAGCGATTGAGTTTGCGTGGGAGTACTCCACACAATTTTTACCGTTTCCGAAAGAAAAAATCTGGATCAGCATTTTTGAGAACGACGACGAAGCGGCGGAGCTTTGGCACAAACACATCGGGGTGCCGAAAGAGCGCATTGTGCGTTTGGGGCGCGCCGATAATTTCTGGGGGCCTGCGGGTGAGAGCGGCGCGTGCGGTCCGTGCAGCGAACTCTATCTCGATCGCGGCGAAGAGTTTGGCACCGACGCCGAGAATCGCGCGCCCGGCGGTTCGGGCGACCGCTTTATGGAATTCTGGAATCTTGTTTTCAATCAATTCGACTTTCAGCGCGGCGAATATTTGCCGCTCAAGCAAACCGGTATCGATACCGGTGCGGGCTTAGAACGTTTGGCGACGCTCGTGCAGGGTGTCGACTCGGTCTTCGATACCGACGAATTGATGCGTCTGCGCGAAGCGGCGGCGAAAATATTTTCAGCCGAGTATGTCGGAAAAAATATCGTCCCTTTGCGCGTGCTTACCGACCACATTCGCACGCTTACCTTCGCGATGTCCGATGGAATTTTTCCCTCGAATGAATCGCGCGGCTACGTGTTACGCCGCGTCTTGCGCCGCGCGATGCTATTCGGTAGAAAACTCGGACAAAAAGAGCCGCAGCTCTATAAGCTCTGCGATGTTGTGAGCGCTATTTACGGCGATTTTTATACCGAACTCAAAGACAATATTCCGTTCATCGCCAATTATATTCACGAAGAAGAAAATCGTTTTTTGCGTACGCTCGACTCGGGTGCTTCGCGGCTTGAAGAGCTCATGTCCGATTTGCGCGCGCGCGGCGGTAAAGAGCTGAAAGGCAGCGACGTGTTTCAGCTCTACGACACCTTCGGCTTTCCGTTAGAGATGACGGTCGAACTCGCCGAACAAGAAAGCTTAGGCGTCGATACCGCCGGTTTCAAAATTGAAATGGAAAAGCAGCGAGAGCGTGGACGCGCCGCTTGGAAAGGTGCGCTCGAATTGCCGATTGAGAAGACAACGAAAACCCAATTTTCCGGTTACGACACGCTTACCGATCACGCCACGGTCGTTGCGCTTGTTCGAGAAAATGCCGCCGTGCAGAATCTTTCGGCAAAAGACTCGGGTTCGTTGTGTTTTGTTCTTACCGAGCGCACTCCGTTTTATGCCGAGGGTGGCGGGCAGATGGGCGATAACGGTTTTATTAAGGCTGCGAACGGCAGCGCACGCATTGTCGATTGCCGTAAACAAGGCGACGCCTACGTGCATCTAATTTCCGATATTGAAGGCTCGCTGTCGACAGGCGACGCCGTAACGCTGACCGTCGATAGCGAGCGCCGTGCGGCGCTGCAGCGCCATCATAGCGGCACACACTTGCTGAATGCGGCGCTCAAGAAAATTTTAGGGCAACATATTAAGCAGAGCGGTTCGCTTGTGCATCCGGATTATCTGCGGTTCGACTTTACGCACCCGAAGGCGATGAGCGCAGCCGAAGTCGAAGCGGTCGAAAATACGGTCGCTGAGGCGATTGCCGCGAATTTATCGGTGGCAACGCTCGAATTGGCAAAAAAAGACGCAGAAAAGCGCGGCGCCGTGATGACGTTCGGGGAAAAATACGGCGACGTGGTGCGCGTCGTCGAAATGGGCGAGTTCTCGAAAGAATTTTGCGGCGGTACGCACGTCGCACATACCGGCGAAATCGGTACGTTTTTTATTCAGAAAGAATCGAGCCCCGGCGCTGGCAATCGTCGCATCGAGGCCGTTGCCGGCAAGGCGGCGACGACGTTATTTGCGCGCCGTGCCGCTGAAATCGAAGCACACTTGACCGAATTAAAATCCGAAGCGCAAGATACTCGCATTGCAACGCTGATAGCAGAAGTAAAAAAATTACAAAAGAGCCCTGTTGCAAGTAAATCTTGGCGGCAATTATTGGCTCTTGACGAAAGTGTTCAAGCGTTACAGCACGAGCTGCGTAAACAAAAGAAAAAAGAAATGCAAGCGGCGACAGGTGTCGATGAAGTCGAGATCGAAACCGTCGCGAAAAGCGCTAAGGTAAATTCCCGGGGTGTTGCCGTTGCAATGCAGCTATATCAAAATCGGTCTATTCCCGACCTCAAAAATTTTCTCGATAAAGTGCGCGAAAAAAATTCGAATGCCGTTTATGTATTCGTGTCAGAAACCGCTGCGGAGAAAATCTTTGTCTGCGGCACTTCGGCGCAATATGCGGCAGAGAGGAACATCCAACTGAACGCTGTGCTGCGTATGGCACCGAGCGAGCTGCAGGTGGTGGGTGGCGGTAAAGGCGAACTCGTTCAAGGAAAAATTGGCGGAGAGATTAGCGCGTTTATGGAATTTATCGTGCAGGGCGTGTGAGATTATGGTAGTCGGTGTCGGTATCGATATTTGTGAAAACGATCGTATCTCCGAGATGCGCAATAAATATAAAGATCGTTTTTTGAAGCGCGTTTTTACCGACGCTGAAGTGCTGTATTGCTTGAAGAAAAAAGATCCGACGCCGCATTTTGCCGCGCGCTTTGCCGTGAAAGAGGCGTTCATAAAAGCGTTGGGGATGCCGCGCGATTTGACAATCTCTTATCGCGATGTCGGCCTTAAGGGCAGCGAAGGCAAAAAAGATATTCAAGTGACGGGTAAGCTCGCCGCGATGCTCGCGACGAAAAACGTCACGAATATTCTCTTCAGTATCTCGCACGCACGCGATTACTCGAATGCGTGCGTCATTCTAGAACAAGGCTGATGGCGCGCGAAAGTACCGAAGAGGGGGCTGAGTTCGATGCGCGCATCGAGGTCGCACCCAATAGCGAAGAAGCGCAAGTGCGTCCGGCGTCGCTTACCGAATATATCGGGCAGCGAGAAATTGTCGATAATTTGATTTCGTATATTAAGGCGGCGCTCTTGCGTAAAGAACCGCTCGATCATATTTTGTTATCGGGCCCGCCGGGGCTCGGTAAAACGACGCTCGCGCGCATCGTCGCGCATGAAATGGGCGCGCGTTTCTCGCAAGTGACCGCGCCGAATATCAAGCGGCCCGGCGATCTCGCGAAAATTCTGAGCGCTTTAGGCGCGCACGACGTTCTCTTTATCGATGAAATTCATCGCTTACCCGCGCCCGCCGAAGAGCTGCTCTACGGCGCGATGGAAGACCGCAGCATCGATATTACCGTGGGCGACGGCACGCTCGCGAACTCGATTCAAATTACGCTGCCGCCGTTTACACTCGTCGGTGCAACGACACGCCCCGGCGATTTAACGGCGCCGCTCAGAACGCGCTTTGGTATTCCCTTTCATCTCGAATTTTATGCGGCGGACGATATCGAGCGCATCTTAACGCGCGCAGCTCGCATTTGGAAAATGCAGCCCGAAAACGCAGCAACGCGCGCGATTAGTCGCCGTGCGCGCAGTACGCCGCGCATTGCGCTACATCTCCTACGCCGCGTCTGGGATTACGTGCTCGCCGACAGCGCCGATTTGCAAAAACAGGTGACGGCAGCCGATGCCGAGCGCGCATTTGAGCGCATGCACATCGACGCCGAGGGTATGACGCGCCTCGATCGCCGGTTTATGCTCAGCATTGCCGAGCACTACGAAGGCGGCCCGGTGGGATTAAAACCGCTGTCGGCGATTCTTGCCGAAGATTTGGCGACTCTCGAAGATTATGTCGAACCCTACCTCGTGCGGCGGGCGTTCATTAAGCGTACCGCGCGCGGGCGTATGCTCACGCGCGAAGCGTACAAGCACCTGGGGATTACCCCCGGAAAAGGAGGCACGGGTGAATTGTGGGGTTAAGTCGTGCCCAAAATCTGCTCAGTAGAGATTCATTGCAATTCGGGGCCTTGCAGCGACAGAGCCGTGTTCGTGGGAAGTGCGCATGCCCGGCGGCGGTAAATTATTTTTCGGCTCGACGACAACGAGTAGATCTATGGCGCAAGGTAAAGCCGCCGTGCGCGTGTGGGCTTTGGATAAAGTACAAAACTCCTCCGGGTTATACTATACCATCGATTATGTCGAAAGCGGCGGCGAGCTGTATCCCAATGAAATCATCTACACGTATACGCCGAGCGGCGGTTTTCTGAAGCATATTAAGTTTACGTACGACAATGCGAATACCGCGCCTGTGCTCTATACGTATGCCGCGCCAACGCAGATGACGAAAATCTTGAAACGCATCGACATTTCGTTAGATTATCAGTGCGCCGATTTGTATGTAACCACCGTTTGTTTTGGTGGCAATAGTTTTCGCACGTATATGTTTAATTACGAATCGAGCGCCTCTTCGGGAAAGTTGCGGCTCAGTTCTTATGCCGAGCTCGACGAGCAGAATGTGACATTACCTTCGAGCGCGACATTTACATATCAAGAAAATACCTTGCAGGTACAAAATCAGTCTTGGACCGCGCAGACGATCAATCAAATTCGCAATGCGTCCGCGACATCGAACGACATCGTCGCGATTACCGGCGATTTTAATGGCGACGGCATCACCGGAATTGCGACGGTGCATAAGGGATTTAACCCGGACAGTTGGGGCAACACTATCACGATGGAGATTTCGACGGGTACGGAATTTCGCTCGGCGATGTGGAGTTCGGGAGCCGTCGCGGCAATGTACTCTGCCGGTGGCTCTCTGGGAAATTATGCGATCGTACCCGGCGATTTTAACGGCGACGGAAAAACCGATATTGCCGTGATAAGGCGCAGCGATACCGGTTCGGGCGATTTTTGGTATAGTTCGATGATCGTCGAATATTCGGTCGGTAACGGTTTTAATACAGTGAATGTGAAAACGCCGCTCGCGCAACACATCTATAACGGCGGCGGAAAAATAACCGACTATCAAATCGTGCCCGGCGATTTTAACGGCGACGGCAGAACAGATTTTGTGTTCGCGCATAAGAGCTTTCCTAACGTTAACGGTTGGGCAAGTTGGTTTGCAGTCGAGCTTGCCAGCGATACGCAATTCGACTCGCAAGTATGGATTACGCCAACGGCGAACGCAATGGCGCAAGGGATAGGTGCAACGTCCGATTTTGCCATTCTCGGCGGTGATTTCAACGGCGACGGGCTGCAAGATTTTGCTGCCTTTAACATACTGGGCGCGCCGTGGGGTAGTGCTAATATTTCTCTCGACGTAAGTTCAGGCGCGGTTCCCGATCAATTGGTCGCGATTCAAACCGCCAACGGAGTTAGAGAAGACATCGGTTATAAGGTATCGACGGCGATGCCGGGAGCGATTATCCCCAAGACAGGCGCGATAGAAATTTATCCGTATCCACCCGCCGCCGTACCGCAAAGCTTGGTAGAAACAATAAAAACGACGGGCGACGGTAAAACGCAAAAAAACACACAATATGCATATTACGACGGCACTGTCTTTTTGAATAATGCCCGGCGGCATCGACCTTTGGGTTTCGCCAAAGTCACCGAAACCGATTTAATCAGCGGCAAATACAAGATAACGCAATTTTATCGAGCGCCATCGTATCCGACGCAACCCCTACGTATCGACGCATTTTTAGCCGACGGAACGATCGCCGCTACAGAGCAGTTCGACCCGCCGGAACTTTTTCCTACGGCAGACTTAGCATGGTACGATGCGCACCCATGGCCGCGCATGGTGCGGCAGCGGCGGTATAGCCGTACCATCTACGGCGGCGAGCGGGCAAATACGTATGTGCGCAGCGTCATGCAATTCGACGCATACAGCCAGCCGACGGTCATTCAAGAGCAATACGGCAATAATTATATCACGACTTCTTTAGAAATTTATAACGAACCAGCGCAAAAAATTTACGGCCTCGTCACCGATAAGAAAGTTTGCGCCGTCGACGCGGTGACAAGCCCGAACATTTGCAACAATAACGTAAATTCGAACACCACGATGCAATTTTTGTCATGGGAGAGGATCTCGTATAATTTAGACCCAGCGCAACCGCAATCGTTCGGCAAGATAATGCAAAAGTGGCGATACTGGGGCATCGAGAATAATCGTATAATCTCGTTGGTGACACAATATCAATACCACCCGATTACCGGACAACTTGTCAGCGTCGATAGCCCGATGCGCGGCGAAACATATTTCTACGATACGCCGTACGGGCAGCAGAGCCAATACCCCGGCTCTATGCGCATCAGAGACGGCGGCAGCAAAGATTATCACGTTCAGTACGACCCGCGCTTTGGAAAAGTTATCCAGCAAGACGATTACGACGCGAACTCCGGTTTTTCGACGGTCGTTGCTCTCGATACACGCGGCAGAGAAGTGTCGCGGCAAGTTTTCGGCGGGTACGGCGCGTTAGAGCGAAAAACGAGTACCGAGTATTTCGACATTACAAACGGGCAGAAAATAGTAACGTGCCAATATTACGGCGATAATTTCGCAGCGAGCGAATGCGCGACGGTCATTACCGATACTTTCGGTAGAGAGCGGGTGCGCGTTACTCCGACTGCGGCGGGCGACGATAACCGCCGCGTCTATAGCGCAGTACGTACAGAATACGACGCACAGTGGCGTAAAATACGCACGTCATTACCGTATTTTTCAGACGCCGACGGCAACGGCGGCGCACAAAATTGGATAGCGTATACCTACGATGCACTCGATCGCGTAACGAAGGTAACGCAACCCGACGGCACGAGCACGACCACTCTTTATAATAATTTTAATTATGCGAATTGTGCGGGCACGAGCGCAGACCCGTGCGTGATTCCCGACGAGACGGTGACGCGCATCGCGACCATCGACGGCAGCGGCCACCGCAAAGACGTCTATGCGAATTATCAGAAAAAACCGATTCGAGTCGTCACCGCTGTGGGTACGCCGCAAGAGGCGACGATCGATTATGAATACTTTGCGAACGGTAAGTTGAAGAAAGTAACGGATCCACAGGGCACGACGACGATCGGTTATTACCCCGGTAGTTGGTTGCAGGCGAGTATCGTCGACCCGAACGCGGGCACGACGAATTATTTTTACAATCTCGACGCTTCGGCGTGGATGCTCGATCACACGCAGGGCAATAATTTCGGTAAGGTGAGCGAAGAATTCCATTCCAATCTTGATAGCCAAGGTACGTTGCAGGCAACGTCGACGCACTCGTACATGTACGACAATTGGGGTCGGTTGAAGATGAAGATATCTGGTACCCGTGATAGCAGTAATAGTTGGACGGGGTATAACTACGACGAAACCGACGGCAGTTTTGGTAACGGCAGATTGACTTCGGTGTTGCACCATGACGGTACAATTATGGGGCTCCATAATTCGGGTCTGCGCAAGAAGTTTAATTACGATCGCCTGGGTAATGTCGTCGGTATCGTCACATCGACGATTTTCGACGGAATGAGCGTCGATGGAAAGGGCTACGACGCGAATAGTATGCCGATGCAAACGGTAACGTTGAATAGTTACGACAACCTCGGGCGCAAGACGGAGATCACGTATCCCGATTTGAAGAAGTCGGAAATCCGCTATATCGGCGGTACATCGCTCACGAGCGACGTTTTGCACGACGGCGTACTCTATGCGCACTACGCCGATTATAGCGCCAGCGGTCAGGCGCAGCACATCGCATACGGCAGCGGCGCGCAGGCGCAATACGCTTTCGACGCGGAGACGCTGCGGCTGGGCAATCTTTCGGTTGAAGACAGCGAGCGGCGGCCGATTCAAGATTTGGACTATACGTTCGATGCGTCGGGCAACGTCGCGAGCATTGCCGATAACATCGTCAAAGATGCGGGGTATAGCTTTACTTACGACGGGCAACAGCGTTTAGCAAAAGCGAAGCGCGGCGACGGCACCGTCTTTAATTATACATTCGACGCTTCGGGCAATCTGCTAACGAAAGAAAATCGCACGAATTATTATGTGCCGAACCGAACGCTTTTAGACCACAGCGATGCACAGACAGATGCTGGAGTGCAAACGACGACCTTCGGCTATTCGCTCGGCGGCGCGACGAGCGAAATGTATTATGACGATGCGGGCCAACGATTTATGAAGCGGTTTGTGCCGAATCTTCAAGGGCGCGCGTTACCGACCGCCGATAACCCCGAAGTGCGCGTGTGGTATTATGGCGGCACAGAGATTCGCGAAAAATGGAGCCAAGACGCAAACGGCGCGTTGGCGCGCAGCGAAGTGCAGCAGGTAAAATATATCTTCGGCGGTAACGGCGAACGCTTGGCGATGATCAGCGGCGCCGTGAGCGACAAGCTCGTCAGCTACGCCGAGCAAGCGGATTATTGGTTCGCGCGTTCGTCGCTCGCCAACGGGCAAAGCTTCGGCGGCATTGTGCATAAAATCGGCTATACGGCGATGGGTTGCGTGCTCTACGCAAAAGAGCGCAGAGCGTTTATAGTGTTCGTGGCGGTACCCGTCGGCGCTGTGCTATTATTGCTATTATTTCATGCGCGTTTTCTGCGCCGCGACGAGCAAACTTCATGGGCCGCGAGAAATCCGCTGATGGCGCGGCTTGCACCGGCGATATGTTTCGCGTTTATCGTCGTGAATTGTTCGGGCGGCACAATTGGCAGCTTGCAAAACGGTGCCTCATCTGCCACTGCAACCGCAACCCCGCTCGGCGTACCTGCAGGCACGTTTTTCTTTCACGCGAACCATTTGCAATCGGCAGTGCTGATTACGAACTCAACGGGACTCGAAGAGACGCGCGTGCATTATTTACCGTACGGAGAGATCGACAAAAAACTTTCGGGCAAGTGGAATCTTGAACTCGCGGTGTTCGAGCAGACGACCGCAAATGCGACGGTCGACGTCGCGATGCTGCGCTACACCGATCAAGAACTCGACATCGAAACGAATCTCATGTACTACAACGCGCGCTACTACGACGCGGGTACGGGAAATTTTACCACCCCCGACTCGCTCGTGCCCGATGCGACCGACGTGCAGTCGTACAACCGCTACATGTACGTCGTGGGCAACCCGATCAAGTATAACGACCCGAGCGGGCACTGCCCGTTTTGTATTGCGATACTCATCGCGGCGCTGGTCGGCGCGGCAGTCGGTGCGGTCGCCGCAGGCACCGGCGGAGATATCGCAGGCTGGATGGCGGGCACCCGTAAGTTCGACTGGGACGCCGCGTGGAAGGGAGCCATCGCAGGCGCACTCGCCAGTGCTTCGGGCGCATACGTCGGCTTAGAAGTCGCGGCCGCCGCCGCAGGCTCCGGTGCGTTTGCCACTACCGTCGGCGTCGGCATCACGGCTGGCTATGTCGGCGGCTTCGTCGGCTCTGCCACGGGAGCCTGGATGAACGGCGCGAGCTTCTGGGATGGATTCGGTGCTGGCATGCTCGGGGGCGACATAGGCGCCGCCATGGGTGGGGTCGGCGCTGCGGCGGGGTATGGTGTGGGGGAGGCGTGGGATGGGCTTTTTAGTGAAAATTCCGAAGCCGTTAATAATGTCGCAGCAGCAATGCGTAATGGCGGCGACGAACTCAGTGATATTAGAATTCCCAGGGGAAGAATTACTTCTCCATTTGGCAAAAGACCCGGGTTAAATGGTGATAGTCATTGGGGTATTGACATTGGACGAGATGTTGGTACGCCTATTCAAGCTGTCGAAGACGGAGACGTAACTTCTACATTTGGGCGCATGACATCTGGAAATAGCTCGGACGTTAATGCGAGAGGGCGGTATTGGGGACGATATACAATTATCGACCATGGAACTCAAAATGGCTTACATGTAGAGACTCTCTATGGCCATGAGGATACAATAATGATCGATAAAGGGAGCAGCGTTCTTCGAGGTGCCGAAATAGGCAGAACCGGAAACTCTGGTGGTTATTTAGATAAAATGAAGCAGTGGATTACACCTGTCGGCCCACATTTGCATTATGGCATACGAGTCAATGGTGATTTCATCGATCCAAACACTTTTGATTGGCACAGATGGAGAATCATACCATGAAAAAATTATGTCTAAATGTTGTTTTCTGGCTTTGTTCAACTATCATGATAGGTCAAATATTCGGAGATGATTGCCGTGAAATGACAGGTCTTTGGGTAGAGATAATAGATCGGCAACAAAGTTGGAAATCAGAAGAAAATCTCACCCATGGATTTATACGAATTCAAGAGTATAAAGGTAAATACAAAATGTGGATAGTCGAAGGCAGTAACGTATTTCTATACGAATTCCTTCAAAGCAAATCAACAAGAGATGGCTGCATTTTTAAAAATCCGGCAAAGGGCACTTTTCTGCGCGCTAATACAAAACAACTCTATTTTTATCGCGATAAAATCGCGCCATTTTATCGCTTGGATATGTACCCAAAACCAGATACCACCGCCGGATTTTACAAAATAGAGGAATGGTTTCCTGGCATTCCAAAGAATCTTTACAACATGGAGAAGGAGATTCCAGGGACAAATTGGTAAGAACTGTGTCGGCGATTTCGAGCATTGCCGCCACCGGCGCATTGACAGTGAGAATTATCCCACGTCGCCACCCACAGAACGATGCGTTAGGGATGCGTAGGGTTTTGTCCCTCACCATTTGCCGACAAATGGTGAGGGACCGAAGCGCAGCGGAGCCCCCATGCGGTTTCTTCGAAAACACTTTTGTGACTAGGCGGGAACTCGCTGACGCGGTTTTTTGCCGCAGTTGCCGAGGCTAAACCGCGCAAATTCCCCCGCGAATTGCGCACAATTCGCTTTGCGAGTGGCGAAGACGCCAGAATTTGTACGGTTTTTTTGCCGGTTATCAAAACCGCCTCGGCAACTGCGGCAAAAAATCGCTTTTGAACATAGCTTGCGCGAGTTCCCGCCTAGTCACTTTTATTCTTCCGTAACTTGACAGGATGAACACAGAACTGAAAATGATAGCCGGAGAAAATTATTGGTTTCCTGCGCGAACATTTCTCAGCAGAACTACAGGGAATACTGGATACATGGAAGGTTTGCACTTGCATATTGAAGGATGGTGGCAGGGCAGTATTGAGATGTCGTATTGAATTCTTTATGCGACGATTTCTCATAATTTTTCTGACCGCTTTGATTTGCTCGCAATCTATACCGCTGCTCGCCGCCGAACTGAACCCGGCTTACCCGACAAATTCGTTAGATAAGGGTGAAGAAACCGAGTCGCCGCTACGGCGCGGCGAAGTCATTTTTATGGTGTCGTTTCCGTTTACGCTCATTGCGAGCCTTGCCACGTATGGAGTTGCAGGTTATACGATCTCGGCGATTGCCGGTAATAATAATTTTTCGATGCAAGGCGCGGGTTTTTATGCGCTTGTGGCGACGACGGCGGCGATGCTCAGCTTCGGTATCGCGATGGACGATTATTATTCGATTCGCGCGCAAGCGGCCAGCGACGGGCAGAACCCCGTCGGATACCTTTCGCTATCGCACCGCTTTTGAGCTATCGCTATTGCGGCTCGGCACGGCGCGCCAACGTGAAGAAAAATAACGCAGATAGACAACCAATTACCCCCAAGGTTGAAACGCTGCCGATAAACGGCAACGTCCACTGCGTGGGCGATAAATCTTCGCGTACGAGAAAAATAATCGCGAGTACGAGCGATGCGATTCCCATCGTGTTAAAATGGTTGCTCCGCTCGCGCGTTTCTTTTTCCGGTGGGCGCGTAATTTCGACTTGAAATTTTCCCGAAGTGATCATGCCGATTGTTTTCAGAAATTGATCGGGAATCTTCTCGGCATATTCGAGGTAGTCAGGTAGCGCGCGCAATATCGATTTTCCGTAGCGTGCGAGCGACATTTGTTCGGCGAAAATTTGCTCCATCATGGGGCGCGAAACTTTCGCTAAATCCATTTTGGGATCGAGTATCGCACCGACGGCTTCGATCGTGATAATACATTTCGACGAAAGCACGAGGTCGCCGTGAAAATAGAGGCGATGGCGTGCGCCGATATTCATCGTATCGAAAATTAAGCGGCCTAACGAGTATTCTTTGAACGCGCCAGCACCCGACCAACGTTTGATCTGCTCGGCTAGTTCGGCCCGAAAACCCACGACGTCGGCGTTTCGGCCCGGCTCGGTAAGTTTCACAAGATAGCTCGTCGCATGATCGAACTCGCGAATGACGGTGAAATAGTAATAGAGAAACATGTTGTTGCGCACTTCGGGAGTGAACGAGCCAATCATGCCTAAATCGATGAGGCATAGCTTATTCTTATCGACGACAAACATGTTACCGGGGTGCGGGTCGCCGTGAAAAAAACCGTCGATATAGAGCATCTTTAAGACGGCCTGGGCACCGCGCGCCGCCAATTTTGGGCCGTTGATGCCCATCTTACGCAACTTTTCACGGTCGTCGGGTTTGATGCCGTCGATGAATTCCATCGTGAGCACGCGGCGCGAAGTGTAGTCCCAATAAATTTTGGGGAAAATAATATCGGTCCAATCTTTGAAATTTTCTCTAAAAATATCGGCGTGCTTACCTTCTTGCGCAAAATCGAGTTCGCGCATCGTATACTTTGCGAACTCTTCGACAAAATGCGCGGGACGATAGTCGCGCAGTTTAGGTATGCGCTCCATCAAGAAGGCAAGCCGGCGCATCACGTTAATATCGTCGCTAATGAGTCGAGTGATACCCGGGCGTTGCACTTTTACGACAACTTTTTCGCCGCTGCGTAGCTTTGCAAGGTGCGCTTGAGCGAGCGAAGCGGACGCGACCGGGGTTTCCTTGAACTCGGCGAAAATATGCTTGATCGGCAGATTGAATTCGGCCTCGATGACCGACTTTGCGTCGGCGTATGAAATCGGTGGCACTTGGCTCTGTAATTTGCGCAACTCGTGCGTAATTCGTTCGGGCAACATATCGTCGCGTAGCGAGAGAATTTGACCTAATTTCACGTATGTCGGCCCGAGACGTTCGAGCGTACGCCGAAATTGTACCGGAAACCGCGCAAAGTTTTTGGGACGGCGAAAAAGCCGCCGCACAATACCGGCAACGAGTCTTCGCCCGAAAGAGCGGGGTCGCAGACCTCGCGGGCGGTAGAGCGAAGAGATAAACACGTCGATAACGAGATCGATGAGAATTGAATTCACCGCAAGCATTCGGCGGACTTCATAGTAGACGCGGCGCATAGGCAGAAAAAATGTAGTGCGCATGGGCGTGTCAAGATATAAATGGTTTTATTCCGTGTCCTTTTAGTTGCCACCGTATAGGCAAGAAACGAGTTACCCCATGCGCCGGTGGCTTTGGCAGCACGAGAAAAAAAATTTCTCAACGGTGATTCACGATGGTAGCATTGTTGCGAGCGATGCTGCTTTAACAAACTTACCGTTGCCGATTTTGGCTTCTGTCAAAAATAATGCGGATTGCGGAACGCAATCCGGCGTTGCCGCAGTTGTCGTCGGTAATAAAAACATTCGTGCACACTATATGTTCAAAGGCGATGAAGCGCATCTCGTGCTCGCGGGTAACTATTACCGATTGCTGCGTATGCCCTTCTTAGGCGTAGGCAGCGTACAGAATGCACAAGCCGATTTGCGCGCCGAGATTCCGGGTAAAATTATCAAAATTTTTGCGCGTGTAGGGCAGAGCGTCGCTGCCGGCGACGCCGTCTTGGTGCAAGAGGCGATGAAAATGGAAATAACGTTGCGCGCGCCCGCTAAGGTCACTGTGGCTGAAATTCTTGTCGCCGAAGGTATGCAAGTCGATGCTGACGCGCTTTTGGTACGTTTTCAGTCTAACGAGGGGGCGCGTTAATTGTCGTTACCCTCGCTCACGCATTCGAAGCCCACGATTCGCCACCGCATCGCCGGTATCTATGCGCGCGGTGGCAATATCTTACTCGTGAAACACCGCAAAGCGGGTCGCGAATACTATCTTTTACCGGGCGGCGGGCAAGAGGCGGGCGAATCTGCCATCGATGCGCTGCGTCGCGAATGGCAAGAAGAGTTAGCCGTGAAGGCGACCGTCGGCGATTTTTTATTTTGCGGCGAATCGGTTCCCGCCGAGGCGCGCCGCACGCAGGTCTTTCAGATGGTGTTTCGTATCGAAGCGATCGACGGCGATATTTTTGTTAAGCGCGAGGGGGCGCTCGTCGGTTACGATTGGGTCGCCATCAACCGTTTAGAAGAGATTGCTTTTTTTCCGGATTGCCTACCGCAAGTCAAGGCATTCTGCCGTGGTGAAGACTATCCGCCGTACCAGCGTTATCGTTGGTTGACGTAAAAAAATGGTAAGAGAGCGCACCCGGTGATTCAGCGTTACAGTATCGTTTTCGGCTCTTTGGCGCTTGCGGGTCTCTTGTTTTGGGGCGAGCGATTTGTTGTCACAGCGCGACTCGGCGAACTTGCAGAAGCGCGTTTCACGGCGCTACAGAACGAAATTACCGCGCTCGATCGTTCGATTACCGAACGCAACGCGATGGGAGATTTTTTTCGGTATTTGGTGCCCGGCGGCGACAAGACAAAAATCAAGCTCAATTTCGATTTTATCGATTCGGTAGTCGTGCTCGATCGTAATTTTCTAGCGGTCGCCGCCTCTAGCGGTTCGCTTTCCGAGGCCGAGCGCGTGTTAGTTAAGACGAGTAATTCGAAAAATATCTTAACCGCAACCGGGCTTTTGCGTCGTTACGACATTACCGATTTTGAAAGTAAACGAATCGGTTATATTGTCGTGTCGCTAAAGCCGACGTTGCGCGAGCGTGCGGCGACGCTAGTTTTGGCTAATTTTGAGTTCGACTCGGTCGTGCCGTTTTCGCGCGACCAATTTAACGGCGAAGAAAAAAAACTGATTGGCGCGCTCTTGAGTAAGCAGCGGCGTGCGACTGAATCGATAGCGGTCAGGGGTACAACGTATCTTTCTGTCCGCAAAACGGAATTTGCCGAAAATTTGTTACTGTTTGAAATCATGGTGTTTCCGCCGTTCTACACATTCATCAGTCTTTATATCGTTTTGCTCTGCGCTTTAGCGGGCTTGGTATACATCATTCACGGCCATGCTGCCGCGAGCTATACGCGCCGTGAAATTTCTGAACGTATTCTCGATTCGCATCGCCGCGCAGTCGCGGTGCGTTCCGAGGCGCTCGCCGAAATCGAACGTTTTGCCTTAGCCGACGGGGCCGTACAAGAAAAACTCGTTTCGACACTCACTCGCGAAGACGAACTCGAAGCACGCATTCGCGCCGAGCGCGAGGCCGAATTAGCGCAGTTGCGCGAAAAGAAAGCGCCGGCAGTGATTGAAATCTCGATAGATAAACGCGATTTTCGATTTATGAACCCGTCGCGGAAGAGCGTTACGCAGAAAAAAGCGCCGGTGCTCGCGGCTAACGAGCAGAAATTACGCGAGCGAGCGTTCAGCGACGAACTCAAAAATTTGATGGAGCAAATGCAAGAGCCGGTTTCCGAGCCGCGAGTCAGCGAGCCGCCGCGCGAAAATATCGACGGTTCGATCGCCGACTTCGAGCGCAGAGTTCAGCATCTTGCGATCGACCCTTATATCAGCTATTTGAACGAATTATACTTCGACGACGTTACCGACGACGAAGTTGCGCAAGCGTTACACGTTGTCGGCGATGTCGTGCAATCGCGCGAGTTTGCCGTGATGCTCTACGACGCGCGCTTAGCGGCGTTTCGCACGGGCTTTGCTTTCGGAGCGCCGAAAGATCTTGAAAAAACTTTTTATTTACTGCCGAAAGATTCGATTATCCAAAATAACTTTGCAGATTATGGCTACGTCGAGTTCGACGATATAAAGCGCCAAAACAGATTTTTTCAGAAGCGCTTTCCTGCAACCTTCAGCGATGGAGTTAAAGGCGTACACATATTTGCATTGAACGAGGCGTATTTACGCGCGCGTATCGTATTCTTCGATCGCAGTCGTGGTGGTGAAATTAGCGATCGTGCGGCGATTATAAAAGTGAGAAATTATCTATCACAATTAGCTCCGGCGCTGCACATGTATTTTAGCGAACATGAAAAAGTGCGCGGTAATCCGATCGATCTCGCCGACTGGGCGGTGCAAGAGTTAAAACATAGTGTAACGCATGCAGAAAACGATCCGCCCATAATCTCTCAATATTTTTTCGAAGACGCATTGCCGATCGGCCAACAACTCAATGTGACCAAAGAGCTTACGCAGTTACTCCGCAGTGAAGATAAAGTATTGCTCTTGAGCCCTTCGCATTTTGTTATCGCGCACGCGGCGGGGGTCGGAAAATCGATAGAAGATATCTTGAGCCAGCAAGGAATAAAATTTATCGTAAAAGAAAACGAGTTCGGTAAAGTAACGCGCAATCTTTATACGTTTATTGAGTTCTAGATCGGACTAAAAGCGCCATTCGAGCCCTGCATAGGGAATCAAAGTTAAGACGCCATTAGGTACGACGATTTGCGGGTTGGTGGTTGCAGAATAGGGTTGGTTATAGTTCCATTTTTGTTGCGATGGCGCGGCAAAATTATAAATGTTAATGACCTCGATATACCAACTAAAATATCCCCATTTATAACTCGACTTGTGCGTGTAGCGAATATCGAGACGGTGCGACGCCGGAAACCGTCCCGAGTAGAGATTGCTATCGTACGAGGGAGAGTAGCGCGTCGTCGCGGGGCTGCTGCAATTGTACGTCGGTGTGCACGAACTGCCGTCGATCGGTGTGTAGGGGAAACCCGAATACAATTGAAATTGCGTGCCGATGGTGTTTGCGCCGAAGCGTAGGCCCGCGACAAGTTTTAGCGAATGCGGTTGTTCGTAGTTGAAGCGGCTCCATGCGCCGTTCGTGTATTGTTCGGCTTGCGTGTACGTATAGCTCAACCACCCGTAAAACTCGGTTTCTTTGTCGTGCTGATCTTTGCGTAAGAATACCTCGACGCCGCGCGCACGCTGCGCTCCCGTGTTTGCAAAATATTGGCCGTTGTTTGCGGGCACCGATTGGAGTAGGCGGTCGAAATCGTTATAGAATCCTTCGACCTTGAAAACGAAGGTGTCGAATTTTTGCTCGATACCCGCAGTACGGTGGATTGCGCGCTCTGGTTGTAAATAGTTCGCCATGACCACTTCGGGTTGGTAATTGAAAATTTGGTTGAAATAAAATGTGTTCGTTTGCGGATACGATTGGTATTGGCCGAGCGCGGCAGAGAGTGTTGTCTCGCTCGGAAACTCGTAACTCACGAGACCGCGTGGATCGATGGTCGCGTTTTGCGTGCGCGCGAGAAAATCGGAGCGTACTCCCGGCACCATACGTAGACCGCCGAATTGAAATTTATTTTCAAGATAAGCTGTGATGAGATGATTCTGATCGGTAAAGTTGACCGGCACCGTCTGGAAAAGCGTCGAGTTGCCGATATCTGGCTGACCATTTGAAGTCGGCGAACTGGTGATCTGTTGGGTCTGGCCGGTCGATTTGAAATAGTAGAGGTTATATTCGACTGCAGCTTTTAATGTTGCAAAATTGGCCCAGTCGATCTTTAGTTTATCTTTGATGCCGAGAATATTCGGGTACACGTTTAAGTTCGTCGCGCCGATCGTACTCCCCGCGCCGAGATCGACGTAAAAATAACTGTATGTGAAGCTGTTGTAGGCGACGAGCCGGTTCGATAAATTCGCCGACGGTTTGTAATCGTAGTACAGACCTTGATTATGACTAGAAACGTCGTTGCTGATATTAAAATTAGCCGTCGCCGGGTCTTGCCCGTCGGCGATGCGCTGTGCTTTTTCTTCGGCGGATAAGTTGCGCACAAACTTGAACGTATCGTAGCTGCCGAAAAAGAACGCCGTGAGCGCGTGCTTGCCCGCGTCGTCTAAAAAAATTTTTCCTTTTAACTGATAGTCGTAATATTGCGGTAGCATATCGATCGATTTGCCGGTCAAAAATTTATAAATCGGCGGCACGAGTAACGGTAAATATCCGATGCGCCCCGAAGTAATCCAGTAGCCCGTTGTGCCGGATTTTTCTGCGGATGTTTTTTTTGTAGTACCGTCGGCGTTCGTACCCGGCGTTTCGTTCGATTCGGGCGATGCGACGGTAACGCCGCCGCCGACGCTTTTTCCCCATTTGCTCTTCAAGAGAAAATTAGAAGAGATTACCGAAACGTCGACAACGCCGCCGAATCCTTTAACGTCGTCGATCGTTTGAATATCGATGATCGCTCCGGTCGCGCCGCCGTACTGTACGGGAAACGCCGAGGCGTACAAATCGACCTCGCGCATCATATCGTTCGAGATGATCGATTGCAGACCGCCGAAGTGCTGCGGATTCGGCACCGGAATATCGTCGATATAATAGCGGTTCGCTTTGTCTCCCGCCGCGCGGATAATCAGCGGCCCGAAAAATCCGCCGGGGCGAATAACTCCCGGCAACGTCGCGAGCGCGTTGATCGCATCGCCGAACGTCGCCGGCGTTTCTTTGAGTTGTTGCATCGTCAGCGTATTGCGGCCCAACTTTTGGATGTCCCGCTCGGAACGGAGCTTTACCGTTTGCGTACGGATGACGGGTAAGCTCATGCGAAAATTCTTTTGGAGCGATTTTTTGACGATAATTTTTTCGCGAATTTCTTTAAGCCCCGGTGCGGTAATCACGAGAGTGTACTCGCCCGGCTTAGGAACCGACGCAGTATATTTGCCGTCTAAAACTCGACTCTTGAATTTCGCTTCGGGAATAACGATGGTACCGAATTCAACGGGCTCGCCGTGCGCCTCGGAAACGACTTTGCCTGAGATAACGAGCGGTTGGGCAAATACGAGGGCAGGCATGACAAAGAGAAACAGCTTGCCTACCAAACTAACCATTCGGTTAATTCTTTTCTGCCCGATAGGCCATAAATAAGAAACTGCTTTAATATTCCATATTGTAAAATTTTCGCGTTTCGACGAGTTCTTTCGGCAACGTCTTGTTTTCGCGCTCGTACTTCGTATAGCGCGGCGTCAATTCGTTCGCCTTTTTCTTGCGGATGTTAATCGATTTCTGTACGACTTCGGTATAACTCGGCAGCTTCAATAGCCGCTCGCGTATCTCCTTCGAGAACGGAACATGCTTCGTGAAAATTTTTCGTGCTACGCGGTTCATCCGCTGCGAGCCTTCGGCTTCAAAGCGCACGTAGATGGTGTAGTCGTTTACAAAACGCGCGCGGTCGTCGCGAAAGCGTTTCATATCTTCGCCGATCTTTTCTTTGATCTCTTCGGAAAGTTCTTTGCTCTTATAGTAGAACTGCACGTAGTCGGTGTAGTCGGCGGTGAGCGACGAAACCGAGATATTATTCCAATCGGGACCCATCGTGGTTTTACACATTTCCCAACGGTAAGTACCGACCGCGCGTAAGAGCATTGTGTGCAGATCGGCGGTGACCATAATCGGCGCGATAAGGCGTCCGCGCGACAAGCGATCGTTGCCCTCGCGGTCTTGCCAAAATTGAATGACGGTGCCGATCGAAGGTACGAGCACAATATTCGGAGTAACTTGCACCTGAATAAATTCGCGCTGGATATTCATGGCTTCGTTCGAATATAGTACTTCGCGATGAAACGCACCGAAATCGGTACCGATAATTTTTCGCGCTTCGGCGACGACGGTATCTTTCGTTATCAGAACCTTCGAGAGCGACTGCGTAATTTGGTGGCGCGTCAGAATATTCAAGTGGCTCGAGATATTTCCCGAGCAAAGGCGGCAGTTCATCTGCAGCATCTCTTTGATCTCAAATTTCACCCGCGCTTCGGGAGAATTGACCTCGGGCGGCAAATCGCTTTCGCGCCGCCATTTTTTATCGCGGTTGGCTTGATCTTGGCGTAGGTTCTCGAAAAATGTTAGCCCCATCTCGCTGACGCTCGTCGTCACTTTGCGGTCGTAGATTGCGGCGAGCCATTCGGTGACGGTATAGATCGGTAGCCAGGTATCGCCGCTTCCGTAACTCGCGCTGTTGAGTGCGGCCAAATGCTCGGCGTCGAGCTGTGTTTCGTCCATGAAACCATAGTCGAAAAAGAGGCGCATATATTTCGGTAGGTCGTTACGCTTGCGCAAATGCTTCAACATGCCGCGCTCGAAAATTTCCCAGTATTGTAAATTTACACGGCGGCGTAATTTGCGAATATCGTCGTCCGAGGCGTCGAGCGGATTTTTAAATTTTTTAAGCGTATCCCAATCTTTTTTGAACTGCGTCGTTTTATCCGCAGGCATTTCGCTCCACACGAGAATTTTATCGAGCGCGCCTTGAAAGTCGGCGAGGTCGGCGCCCACTGCCGTTTGCGTCGGCGAAGCGGCTTGTGCATTGACGGATTCTTTTTGCGCTGTCGCCTTTTGAATTTTCTGTAGTTGCGCTTGCGGGTATGGCGGATAGGCGATTTCCGCAAAACTCAAAAGTTTATCGCGCAATGCGGTGAAGCCTTCGCTAAAATAACTGCAAGCGGCGATGATGTCGTCGCGACTCGCGCTATTCGAATTCGACTCCATGAGTTCGGCCTGCAAAGAAAATTTCGCAAGCCACGAGTAATCGCCGACGAGAAAACGCGCCAAAAACTGCATCATGTCGGCGATGCTCTTGTCGAGTTCGCCCGCGCGTGCCGTCAAAATATCGTTTACGGCTTCGGCGCAAGTGTGTATCAATTGTGGGTCGCGCACGGCAATCGCTCCGAGAACGTCTTGCGGCAGAGAGGCGAGACGACGCATGAGCGCGACCGCATTTTCGTCGTTGCGTTTTTCGGCGACGGTTTCTATTTGCGTCATCGCCGAACGCAAGAAATTGACGTTGAGCGGCTTAATAATATTGCCGCCGCGTTCGTTATAATCGGTGACGCTCGCACGCGCGAGCGGTAACAGCGGGTCGGTGAAAGCGGTGGTCGCTTTCGCGTCGGTCGCAAATTTATCGGGCAAAAGCGCGCTCAATGCAATCGAGAAACCGAGTTCATAGCCCGAGAGTTGATGGCGTGTCGTCTCTGCCTGTTCGTATTTTGCTTCGATATCGGTCAGGTCTTTATAGATCGACTTCAGCGCGAGCACGCCGATGTTCGGTTTTGCCGCGATGAGCTTCAACAAATATTCTTTGTTACTCGGGTAGACGCTCAATTCGGATGCGGCGGACGTGACGATGTGATAATTATTACGCGCCTGAGAAAATAACGCGCCACCCGCGAGCACAGCCGGTGCGTTGATGTTATAGAGCGGGCGCACGATCGGTTGCCCGACCGGCCCCGTCTCGACGGAGTTCACAGCGACTTGTCCTTTTTGCAATATAATGAGGGCTCTAACGATTTGCCCCTTGGCTGCCACCACTTGGCCGGTAGGAACTTGTTGGTTTGCGCCTGAGCGCTCGGCAATCGTCTGCATTAGATTCTCAACAAGGGCGAAAGATGAGGCGACACGTCAAGTATTCAGATAGTCGTAGAGCGCACAAAAATCTTCGACACCGATTTGGTCGGCGCGTAGCGTCAGTAGTGCGCTTACCGTGGCGGGCGCTGCGGCAATGCGCTTGAGCCACTCGTCTCCTAAGTGCGAGGTTGGCCAAAATGGATTTTTTTTGAGAGCGACGGCGAGAGTCTTGCGCTTTCCCCAAAACGCCGCCTTCAGTAAAAGCCGCAGATGTGGCCGCTCGGTTGCCTCTCGGCGCTCGAAAGCGATCATCGCAGCATCGACATTCGGAATCGGATAAAAACTCGATCGCGAAATTTTTCCGACGGGGGTAATCCGCCCGTGCGCAGCCAAGGCGATCGCAAGCGAAGAGCCGCGCCCAGAGGCGATGCGTTCGGCGACTTCGCGTTGAATGCCGAAGAGCGCATTTTTGATCTGCTTTGCATCGACGACGACGCGCAATAGCAATTCGGATGTTACATAGAAGGGTAGGTTGCCGATAGCGGCGGAGCATTCGCTGAGCGGCGGTTGACTCACATCGTGTTCTAAAAAATCGCCGCCGACGACTGTGACGCGGTTGTCGTCGCGATAGAGGTCGGTAAGCCGTGCGGCGAGTGTGCGATCTTTTTCGCAGAGAACCATCGCGTGTCCGCGCGCCAAAAAAATTTCCGTCCACGCGCCGAGGCCGGGGCCGATTTCGAGAATTTTTGCGCCGCGAGGAATATTGTCGGCTGCATTGGCGACGGCGTGCGTATCGATTTGAAAATTTTGTCCGAGTTTTTTGAGGGGGGCAATGCCCAGCTCTTTGATGATTTTGGAAGGATGTTGCACTCACACTCCGGGCGTTTCGACTCGCTTCGACTGCGCTCAGCGAGCGATTGCGCATTACATCAAACTTTTCATTTGCGACAGCCGTCCGCGCAAACGCATAATCGCTTTGGTATGTAATTGCGAAACACGCGATTCGGTCACTTCGAGTACTTCGCCGATTTCTTTGAGCGTCAGATCTTCGTAGTAATACAGTACGATAACTTTTTTCTCGCGGTCGGGCAGTTTTTTAATGCACTCGACAATCATGTTTTTGATCTCTTCGCGTTCGACGATAATATCGGGGTTTAAGGCTTCGGGCGATTCGAGCGTATCGACGAAGACCATTTCTTCGCTTTCGTCGTTGCCGTGCCAAACGTCGTTCAGCGAAATGAGCGATGTGCCCGAAATTTTTGACATGAGCTCGTGAAATTCGTCGAGGTCGATGTCGAGTTCGTGCGCGATTTCTTCGTCTTCGGCCGTGCGGCCCATGCGGTTTTCGAGTTCGAGAATAATCTTCTCGACCTGTTTGGCTTTCTGGCGAATCGAACGCGGTATCCAGTCGACGTTTCTGAGTTCGTCGAAGATGCCGCCGCGCACGCGCGTCATCGCGTACGTCTTGAACTTCACTTCTTTTGCGGGGTCGTATTTTTCGATCGCATCGAGAAGGCCGAAAGTACCGTAACTGACTAAATCGTCGAATTCGACGTTGTGCGGCATGCCCACGGCGACTTTGCCCGCGACGTACTTGACGAGGGGAGCGTATTTTTTAATAAAATATTCGCGTAGCTTCGGCTCTTTGGTCTTTTTGTAGTCGCCCCAAAGAATTTGCTCATCGGTTTCGTCGTACTTCTTGGGATCAATGGGCATTATGTCACCCGTGCTTTGTCGCGCATGATAACGTCAAGTGTTTTCATTGCCGCACGTATCGCTTGGCGCAACGCTAACGAAGGGTAACCAGAAAGTGGTTGCATCCCATTTTAGCATTGTTCTATTTGAGACGCATTAAATCAAGAAGCTTGAAGCCGTTCTTCAGCTGCGAGAGGGTCGCTACGGCACCCATCATTGCACCGGCGACGCCCGGCGATGAAACGTCGGCGCCTGTGAGATAAAGCCCCTCGATCGGCGAGGAAGGGTCGCACCACGGCGCCTCGCTCGCGACAAAGCGCTCGGGAACGCACGTGACGCCGTAGATGCTGCCGCGCGGGTGTGCGGCAAAGTGCTCGGTGGTAATCGGCGTCGAGAGTTCTTGAAACTCGATGAGATCGGCGAAGCCCGGATAATGGCGATCGATGAAACTCACGAGTGCTGCGGCGATACGTTCTTTGAATTCTTTATAATCGGCGTCGCGCTTTTTCCACGGTTGCGATTTCCACTTTTCAAAAATCGCATAGTCGGTGAATGCGATGATTTCGGCGGTATGCGCCTTCGTCGCGGCGTTCTTGAGCGAAGGAAACGAGAGATATGCGCCGGGCGGTTCACCGCGCGTGACCCAGTCGATACCAGAGCTGAAGTTTGCGTCGTGATCGTACGACGAGTAAATCCAATGGTTTTCGCCGCTAAAACCTAACGTGCGCGGGTCGTCTTTGAGGCCTAAGTAGAGCGTGACGTTGCTGACGACCGGGTGCTTTGCGTAGAACGCCGTCAGGCGGTCGCGAAAGGCAATCGGCTCGGCGGCGAGGAGCTTCATATACGTATTGTACGCCCCCGCGTCGGAGATAATTTTCTCAGCATAAAATTCTTTCGTCGGGGCACCCGCTTCGCGTAGCGCCACGGTGCGCACGCCGACGGCTTTGCCGTTCTCGACGATAATTTCTTTCACGTCGTGCGAGGTGAGTATTGCGCCGCCTTTTTCTGCGACGACGCCTTCGATCGATTCTAAAATTTTATGCGAGCCGCCGAGCGGGTAATAACCGCCGGCGAAGTAGTGCTGGGCGACCGCCGCATGTATAATGAAAGAACTTTGCGCGGGGGGTAATCCATAATTGCCCCATTGCGAAACGACGAGCGCCTTCAGCTTGGCGTCGGTGAAGCGTTGATCGAGATAGACTTTTGTCGATAGGCGCGGATTAAAACCCTCTTTTTCGACAAAGCTCGCTTCTGCGTGGTCGGTGAACGGCGCACGCCCGCGAATCGAGACGTGTCGGCCAAACCAAGTGTTGACCTTTTTGATATCTTCAAAATAGCGGTAGATGTTCTTCTCTTCATCGGGAAATAACCGTATCAAATCGGCCGCGTACTGCGCCGCGTCGCTGGCAACCGAGAACGATAAATCGGGATACACAAATTTCTCGAAAACGGTCGGCATTTTTTGCCATTCAAGCGTACCCGCCGAAAGCAAATCGAACAACTTGCGTAAAATCGAGCCTTCGTGTAGGTCGCCGATGTAATGAATACCGACATCCCAAAAAAATTTATTTTTGCGTTTGAACGTGTGCGTGAAGCCGCCGGGAGTGAAGTGGCGTTCTAAGATGAGAACTTTTTCGTTGCGATAGCGCGCTAAAATCGCCGCGCAAAGAATGGTGCCGATGCCCGAGCCGATGAAAATAGTATCGTAACGTTGCATTAGAACAAAAGGCTCAAGCTCACGATGTGAATTTGCAACGTCTGCGCTTTCGCCGCCGTGTAGGCTTCGCTCGGTAAAAATACGCCGTATGCATAGTAGAGTTTCACGTCGCTACGAAAGTCCCAAACCAATTGGGTATCGATGCCTTGGCCGACAACCGATTTTGCGGCCGTCGCATTCGGGTCTGAGATAGCGTAATTTGAGTTGGCCTTTAAGTAATACGTATATTTGAAGGCGACCATGAGATTGCGCATAAAATAATAATGATTGAGCGGGCGAAACTGAAAGCCTAACCGAAAGACGTGTAAATTCGCGAGTTTAGGTTTTAACGCAAGCCCCGCCGAGTAGACACCAAAATAATAAAAGCTGTTATCGCTGCCTGTCGCATTTTCGTGCGAAGGGTTCGCCGCGTTGGCGGTCGCCGAATTTCGCCCCGACGCCGTCGCGTACTGAAAAATTAATCCCGGTTTGAAAAGAGCCTCAAGCCACGGCAGCGTATAGTTCACGTCGGCGGTTAATCCCCATGCGCTGATGTTGGTCTGTGTGTTATCGGAGTTATACGTGCGACCCGTTTCATAAATAAATTCTGAGACATAGCGCAGGCGGGGAGTGAGAATATAACCGCTGAGCCCCAACCCCATATAGAGCGGATCGAACGTGTAATAGTTGCCTTTGTTCAGAGTGCCGCTCGACGCATCGCGGCTGAAGTCGCGCGAGTAGAGACCCACGGCGTACGCGCTCGAGCCGTAGAGTTGTGGAGAATGAATTTCTAAACTCGTAAAAAGGCGCTTGCCCGCGTCGGGCAGATTCGCGTCGAGCGGACGACCGGGCACGACATCGTACGGGCTTTTCTGCGAGATGTCGCCTGCGGTCGCGCAGCCGCCGATCGAAATCGAACAGCCACCGTATTGACCCGAATACGCCGCCATGCCGCGAACCGAAAAATATTTGAAATCGCCGCGATATTCGGCGCCGTCAGCAAAGTTTGAAAACAAGAGTCCGCGACCGACTTTATAGAATGCGCGCCCTGCCGTAATTTTATGGCGATCGAAATCGAACTGGGTATTGAAGAGTTCGAGATTATACTCCGCCGCAGAACCCTGTAGCCCTTGAGTTTCTTGCGCGCTCGTGATGCTTGGGTTATTTTTGTATTGCACTTTACCGCGCGCGTTGAACGAATATTTTTCGTTGAACGAATAATTAAAAAACGGTCGGTAGCTACCGGCAAAATATCCTTTGGGTAATAGCGCCGAGTCGTTGATAAACGTGTTCGAGGCCGACAGGCCATACTGGTAACTATGGCGATTTTTGTAGCCATCGCTTTTTTCAAGCGGCAAAATATCGCCGAGCGGTACGAAATTATCGGTCGTCGCGGCGCTGGCGATTGCTTTTCGCTTTTGCTCTTCTGCGTGTAATCGCTCGGTTTCTTTATGACGCTCTTCTTCGAGTACGCGATCTTCGGGTCGTTCAATTGTTTCCGCGGCGTCCAGCGGTAAGAAACCACAAGACAATAATACTATGGAGACATAGAATTTCTTCATTGTTAAACTACCTGTAAAAATTATTTGCGTCTACTTGCTCTTCAGAATTTTTGAAAGGTGACTTGGTCTCTGACATAAAGCAAGTCGTCGAAAAAACTTAAGAAATCGTCGAAGTCGGCGGTGTTGCTCGAAAATGTAAAATCACCCGCGCTCGTTGCCATCTCGGCTTCGCCCGCCGTCGTGCCGTGGCCCATGACCATCGTTGCCGTTTGCGTCTTTGTCTCGTGCTTGTCTGCGGTTATAGTCCCTTCTTTATTGATGCTCGAGTGACCGCCCTGCGGCACAACCGATTTTTGGCCGTGGCGATTGACGATTTCAGAACTCGATTCGACGAGCACGACTAACGTGCCGCGATCGGGCGCGTACCCGACTTCTTGAATCGTGCCGCGTACACCCGCAACCACGGTGGGAGTGCGTACGCGAAAATGATTGCGCACGTTAGCGTCGTTTATTTTCGCAATGTCGGCGTTCATGCGACCGATGCGTAGACTCATCGTTGTCTGCGAACCATACGCGCCTTCGCCGTATTGGTCGAGACTCACGAGCGTACCGGGTGTTAAGGTAATTTTACTGCCGTTTGCGAATGTAAGCGTCGCTTTGCCGGTCGGCCCCGTTTGTATTTCGGTGTTCATCGACAATTTTGCGCCGACTCTTGCATTCTGCCACTTGCCCTTGGCTACTCGCAACTGCACTAAGCCGTTAATCGTATCGAAGACGGCAACCGGTTTCGCGGCAAACGTCGATGTTGTGGCAAGAAAAACGGAAAACGACAAAAGCGATAGCGCACTCGTAAAAAATTTTGATTTCATTTGCCGCTCCATTTGATGCGGCTAACCGTGTATTCTTCAGCAGCCGTAATAGTCCCTAATAATTGCTCGCCCGATAAATTTTGCGCTGGCGTATGCCGGTTTGGCATAATGCCCGCTTCTTGCACGTCGCGCAGCGCATATCTTTCCCAACCCGTAATCCAGAATAGCCAGCCGGTTTCGGGCGTGTATGATTTCATAATCGCATACGCGAGCGTGCCGCGCTCTAAGAGGCTTTCGGCGGTTTGATTTTTTATGAGCTTTAATTCGCGGCAGCGCTCGAGGCGCGCCGCAGGCGTTGCGTGTTTTGTAAACTCGCCGCGGTACATGAGCAGCAAGTCGGCCAAGTCTTGAACGGTAACCGCATCGCGCGCTTGAATTTGGCGGTATGCATCCATTTCGGGGTTCGGAGCGACGATTTTTTCCAGCTGAATTTTTTCGTCGGTCTCAACAACGGTCTTACCTTTCGCTTGCTGCTGTTCGCGCGCAACTTGAGCAATTTCGGTTACGATATCGGCGGCAACTTTGTCTGCAGCTTGAAAAATAGTCGCGTCGACTTTGTTTTCTATCGGCTGCGGGTTGCGTGACACGTCGGATGCATTCAGTGAAATATTGGTGCGTATTTCTATCGCATTTTTGTTTTTGTCAAAAATAAAATTTCCAAAAATTAATATGTCGATATCTGCGAGTCGACAAATTTCGGCGGCTTCTTGCGCCGTTAATTTGCCGGCGTTTTGCGAGCGCACCTGCGCGACAATCTGTTCTATCTGCGCGGCGTCGGCGTCGATGAATTCAAATCTAGAGTGCAACGCTTTGCCGATTGCTTCGCGCAAAGAATCGGGCATGTATCCGAAATTTTCAGTACCTGTCTTGTCGTCATAGCGGATAATCGCGACTATCGCAACGTCAGATTTTGGGGCTGATTCTTCACTCGTTTTCTCGACTCCATGTATGGCTTTTGCTTTATCGGTTTTTTCTTTATTTCCTTTTGGGGTAACGGTGGGAGTGTTTGTGGCTTCGGTCTTGGCTTTCGTGCGCGATGATCTTTTTCTTTTTTTCTTTGCCGCATCGGCCGTTGTGATGGCAGCAAAGAGCAAGCAGATGGCCACAAACCAGCGGAACATACCGCAATTGACGGCAATTTGGTTTATATGTCAAGAATTATTGGCATAGTGACTGGGCGGGGGTCAGTTTCCGCCCGGTCACGTCACTAGTCACTTTAGACAGGCTCCTGCCATGCCACCGTTGGATTTGGCAAATCCCTGTTTACAGCAAAACGATATGTTGTAATATTTCCGCAATGCTGTTTTTAAGACAACTGTTTGGCGTCGCAGCGCTGGCTCTCTGTATTGCGGTTGCGTGCAGAAAAGCAGCGCCAAAGAGCGACGCTGCGGCATTCGACGCTTACATCGAGGCGTTGCCAGAGCTCAAGGCAGTTGCGGCAGGGACCAAAATCTTCTTGAACGTTCGCTATGTGGAGCATCCAACGTTACCCACGCTTACGCCTGCGGCGCGCGCGCGACTCTACCGTGCGACCGAAGTGGCGGTAAAAAAAATTTTTGCCTACGATTTAGCGATTCGTGAAACCGAAACTCTGAGCATTACGAATTATTTTGCGCGTGAACGCGGTGCGTTCGGAGCAGCGCCTATTCGGTTTCCCGCAGACAGTTACCTTATCTCGTGGTTTGCGAGCGACCGAGATAAACAGATACATGACGCGGTTGCGAGCGCGCTCAAGAAGCAATCCTCCGAACGCTTACGCGAGTATTTAGGTGCGATGACGGAGCCTGCGGCAGTCAGTCGCAATTTTATTGCGCGGCTCAAAGAAATTTACGCCGAGCCGAAAGCCGATGGCCAGCCGCTACTTACCGCGACGAACGCCGCTGACGAAGTGTGGTTCTCGTACGGGCATTGGGATACGCTTGCACTCGCCGAACGCGCGTGCGATTTTACGCTGACGAATATCGGCATTATCGGTGCCGACACCGGCATGCCGCTTTATGTGATTGCGCGCGGCGGCGTCACGAGCGCCTTTGTCGAGAATAACGCGCATCGCCCGTACCAAGCGGCGGGCGTGCTTGCGCTCTATCCGCTGCTTGCCGACACGCCCGTTTTTCAGCGCGTGCGCGGAGTGTTGACTAGCGAACAGAAAGAAGAGGCGATTCTCTGGGTGTGGCTGCACGAGTTGGGACATATGCTACTCAAGAAAGAAGAAAATTATACTTTTGCCGACTCGGTGCACCGCGCGCCACCCGATCTGCGTTATTACGAATGGGTAAAGCGCGTGAAAAATTCTCGCAACCAGCATTCGCAAGAAATCGCGCAGGCGAAGAAATTTTGAAAGCGACTAAACGCGCGCCAAGCGCGGGGTTGCCTTCACAGCGAGTTCGTTTGACCACACAATCTTAAAACGTTCGCCGCGCTCTACGCCATGCCCCAACGCGCTCTCGGCAATTGCGCCGCGCAAATAATTCTCGGTCAAGAATTCGATGCGCCCACCTGCATGGCGCTCGCAAATCGCCGCGACGTTCATACCCGCGCATGCGGCTGCGTATGACTCGGCGAGTGTTGTTTTGAGTGCAGCGAGGCGAGCGATGCGTTCGCGAATCATGGCGCCGTTGACTTCGCTATAGCTGCGTTTTTCCATAGCCGGGGATTTCTCGCGTCTCTCAAGCCATTGCACAATCGGCGTGTTGCGCCGTTTGGAGAACGGAAAAATATGAATGTTGGCAAAATTAGCGGTATGGCTGAGTGCCAGCGTTTCTTCGAATTCGGCTTCGCCCTCGGCGGGAAATCCCACAATGATGTCGGTGCCGATATGCACTTCGGGGCACACTTTGCGCACGTCTTCGATGCGGCGAAAAAACCTTTCGGGCGTATAGCCGCGCCGCATCGTGCGCAAAACAAATTTCGAACCCGACTGTACCGGAATATGCAAGAAGCGCGCCATCTTCGGGTGCGCATAGAACGCGGCGAAGCGCTCGGTGACATCGCCCGGCTCGATCGAACTAATACGTAAATGAAAATTGCCGGGTAGATTTAAGATCGCTTCGACGAGCGCATAAAAACTTTTACCCGCGTCTTCATACCAACCGATATTGACGCCGGTCAATACGAGCTCGCCAAAACCAGCGTCGACGAGGCGTTTGGCCGCATCGAGCGTATCTTCAAAGCTGCGCGAAGTGCCGCGCCCGCGCGCTTGCGGTATTTTGCAATAGCTACAACTTTTGTTGCAGCCGTCTTGAATTTTGAGCGTCGCGCGACTTTTGAATTCGTGTTGCGCCGAAAAAGAAAAGCGATTGTTGGGTGTCGCCGCTTCGCTTTCATTGCCCGAGAGCATGTCGGCGATTTTATGCTTGTGGTCGTTGCCGACGACGCGGTAGACCCCCGGCAGCGCGCGCAATTCTTCGGCGTCGGTCGTCGCATAGCAACCCGTCACGATAATCTTCGCTTGCGGATTCAGCCGATGCGCACGGCGAATCGCCGCTCGATTTTTGTAGTCGGCTTTATTTGTAACGGTGCAGGTATTGACGACGACAAAATCGGCTTCGCGCAAATCGGCCGTGAGTGTATGCGCGTTCGCGGTGAGGCTTGTCTTGATGCCGTCGGTCTCGAATTGATTGAGCCGACAACCGAAGTGCAGAACCGAAGTCCTTGGATGGACGCGGTCGGCACCCGACAGGAGGTCGGTCTTTGTGACGACAGAAGTTTTACTCAAGACGCTTTCGCCGCCTTGACGCGCTCGATATTTTTTTGCGCAGCGGCGCGCATTTCGGCGTTTGTCGAGCGCGTCAACTTTTCATAGAGTCCGACGATGTCGGCGCGCTTATCTTCGGGAAACTTTTGCTGAACCCAAGCCATCTCGGCAATGTTCGCGCGTAGCATCTGGTGCAGTTCGCTCTCGCGCATCGCTTCGGCGAAACTTAAGGCAATATCGGCTTCGCTCAAATTTTGTTCGGCAATGAGCGCGCGCGTCTCGACGATAATCGCGCGATACTTCACATCGTTATTATCGCTTTGCTTGGCACTGCGCGCGAGTTCGAGCGCTTCGGCTGGCTTTCCGTAAGCGAGGCAGGCGCGCGCCGTACCCAGCGAAAGCTCCGCCGGCACGGTTCGGTTGTCGTCTTTCAGTGCCGCAATATATTTATAACCAAAATTTCTTCCCTCGCGATATTTACCCAGTGCAAAGTAGAGCGCTACAATGTCGGCGCGAATGCCGCCTTTTTCGGGGGCGCTTTCGACGACTTGCTTGAGGTGATAGATTGCGTCGCTATAAGATTTTTTGCCAACATGGCACTGGGCAGCCAAGATGCGTAAATTGACGTTGTCTTCTGCGTCTTGAATCGCGGGGCGTAGGCTGGTCAGACAGGCGTCGTAATTTTTCTGTTCGAAATAAGCGGTCGCTTTATTGTACGCGGCGTCGGCAAAGATAGTGGTTGCCGTGAGGAGCATAAGTGCGCCCATAAATAATTTTGCGATCATGACTGTGGCAATAGAGATCGCCGAGACAGCGCGAAAAGTAGTAAATCATTGACGGCGCATATCTTAAACAGGCCTTTAGACCGTGCCGCGAAAGTGGCGTATTGTAAAAGAGGAAGTCCGGTGCGATTCCGGCGCTGACCCGCAACAGTATTTTTATAACCAGCGTTATGTGGGGCGTAGCCCCACAGAACGCTGGTTATAAATCAGTCTGGAACTCTTGGCGAACCACTCCGAGGACACGGGTGGTTCGGCGAAACGTTGTCGAAAAATTTTTTCGATTTCGGCGACAAGCGGGCTCCACGAGGAGCTTTATGAATATAGCAAGATTTCACTTGTTGTGGGTGGCGGTTGTCTTTATCCACTGCGCACAAATCGATAAAGAGAACACCGCCGGTACAACCAACGCGAATAACGGCATCGGTACGCCGCTGCCTTCGGCGCTCTATAATTCGCAAGTTGCCGCGCATGTTACCGCAGCGCCGTGCGCGGGCATTACCACCAACGGCTGTTTTGCGGGATTTAACGACCCCGCGAAAGCGACCAACGGCGTCAGGGGCGGCGGCTATGCGGCGGGTTCGGTCGATGTGTTTTCGCTAACCGAAGCCGGTATTTATGCGACACTCGTTCTCGATTGGAACGGGCAGACGGTGAAGAATATTCCCGGTGCAGATTTGATCGTGTACGAAAACCCGTTTGAAGTTGTGGGAAGCTACGGTCAGTACTTTATGGACCTCATCGTCGTTACGGTAAGCGCAGATAACACAAATTATTGCGGGTGGGCGACTAACTATTTAGGCGCTAAGGGCAGCGATTCTTTGGCGGATTTTCAAAATGCGGGGCTTACCGGCGACGCAACGCAATATTCTGCGTGGCCCGAGCAATGGCAAAATTTTGCCGGTAAGACGCCTGTCGTCTGGAGTCTCGACAATAACCCTTTGGGGTACGATACCGTTTTTGCGACGATGACGCGGCAATATTTCAACGGAGCGACGCCGATGTATTCGCGCACCGTGCTACAAGGTGGCGGCGACGCATTCGATTTAGACAATCTCGTTACCGACGCGGCAACTTGTAGCGCCTCGGTACAAAATAATCTAAAGACGAATGGCATTAAGTATGTGATGCTGACGGCAGCGCATAGTCTCGTGAATCCTGCGACGGGAGCGATCTACCCGCATTCGGCGGCTTCGAACGGGCCCGATATCGACGGTGTGCTCGCGCGCCATGTGGTGCCGTAGCTGAAACGCATTGCACGTGGCGGCGTGCTACTCTTGTCGCTCGGTAGCTCGATAATTGTCCATGCAGAAGCAGACGACAAAAGCGATGTCGCTTACGAGAAAAAATTACGTATGAAAAAATCCATCCGCCTGTTGTCGCGCGGTGAGGTCAAGGTTGCGGGCAATTACCGTGAGATACCGCTTGCCGACACGCCCGAAGCAGCGCTCTCCGAACGCGCGAGCGACGTTTTGCAAAAGCAGACGGGCGTGCAAGTTAACCGTGCGGGCGCGCCGGGCACGCAGAGTCTTTTGGGTATTCGCGGTTCGAACCCGAGCCAAGTCGAATATTTTCTCGAAGGCATGCCGCTGCCGAAGCCGTATAACGCGCCGTTGAATCTCGAAACCTTGCCGCTGCCGCTTTTTAAGGCGGTCGATATTTTCCCTTCTTTTATTCCGTCGCATTTGCCCGCAACGAATATCGGCGGCGCGATGAACTTTCGTTTGCGCGACTTGAGCCGTGGCGGCGAAGAGTATGTCACGCAAACGTACGTGAATAGTCTTTTAGGTTCGGGAGTTTCGTTCGCGCGCCTGAGCGAGACGAGCCTTAACTTCTTAAATGTAGAGCAAAGCCGCAATCGCTATTACTATACGAGCGATAACGGGACGCCGAATAACCCCACCGACGACACGACGCAACTTCGGCAGAACGAAGATTATTCGCGCGTCGGCTATACGGGGTTTTTGCGCCACGAGGTCGGCGCGTGGCGGCTCACGGCGCTTGCCGATCTGAGTCACACCGAGCGTGGCTTGCCGGGTGTCGCGAACCAACCGCTCTACGCCGTGCGCAAGACCGACGATCGGCTCTCGAGTGCGAGTGCCGCCCAATATAGCATCAATGATCGACAGAAGCTCATCTTCTTTGGTTCGGCGACACTCGACGCTTCGGTCGTCAAAGACCCGAACGCCGAATTATTTTTTCTGCGCGGGCAAAGCTCTTCGTCGCCGCAAGTTATCGCGGGGCTGACCTATGCGTATCGCAACGGCGGTTTCGACGCTGCGGTACACTCGCGCGGGCAATACCAGACAATTATTTTGAACGACGCGCGCCTCGCCGAACGCCGCGAGTGGCAGGGGGCAACGACGATCGCCTACGATAAAAATCTTTTTCGTATTGCGGGGCAGGCGAATGCAACGGTGAACCGCGACGATGCCGCCGCCAATTTATTGTACGCGACACCCGCGCAGGTTTTCGACCAAGCGGGCGTCGGCGCATCGGCGCTCGCAGCGCTACGGCCGCTCGTCTTTTTCACGAAAGAGGGCGCACTACCGCCCGAAAATACGATTCTCGAATTTTATGCACAGGTATCGTCGGCGTTTCGACCGCCGTCGCTTTACGAGCGCTTTGGCGATAATGTGTTCGTGACTCCTTCGCAGAATTTGAAAAGCGAGAATGCGATCACGAACGCCGGCGGCGTGCGCGGGTCGCTCCCGTGCTTTGGGCCGGTTATTTGCTCTTTGCGTTCAGAGATATTTTTAACGGGCGCGCACGATTATATTATTTTTACACAGAATTCGGCGCGTACGCTGATTGCGGTCAACGCTTCGAGCGCGCAAATTTTTGGCGTAGAAAACGAAGCGATGTTTAACTGGCCCAATCATTTGTTGCTTTCTCTGCGGTATACATATCTCGATGCGCGCGATTACGGCAACATTCCTTACTATCAAGATAAATATTTACCGCTACGACCGCGCCATCACGCGGTGGCGACGCTGACTGCTTTCTATCGTTCGTTTCGCTTTATCGGCATGGTCGAATACCGCGGCGCCGTGTTTCGCGATCGTTATAATAGTTATGCGTACTACCTCGATTCAAAAACGTTACTCGATACCGGCATCGATTACATTGTGCATCCGCCCGGTGGCGCGCAGCATATTTTTAATTTTACGGTGAAGAACGTTCTCGACAACACCGCCGTCGATATTATCGGCTATACCGTGCCGGGGAGATATTTTTTAGCAAAATGGACGACGCAGTTTTGAAACGATATTTTTGCCGGCTTGCTTGCGTAGCAAGCTTAAGCACAGCGGTCATCGGTTGCGCGGATTTTGCGCGTCCGACGCCACCTTACGCTCCGGCGAGCGGCGTGATCTTGGTTACCGCGAGCGATTTTGCGACAGGTTTTTTGAATGCAATCGAAACCACTTCGCTCGCTGTTGCCCGCGATATGCTGCAAATCTATAACGACTCTTTGCCGCGTTACAGCGCAGCAGACCAAGCGACGTACGTTGTCGAACGCTTGGGTTCCGACGCCGTGATGCGCCTCGATAATTTGAACGGCTACCACAGTGCCTACGAGCGTTCGGTCGGAGCGCAATCGAACCCGCAAGATGTTGCGTTCTTGCCGAATAATCTGATGGCGGTGACGCTTTTTAACCGCAACACCGTTTCTATCTTAGATCGCCAAAGCGCCGCGCAAGTCGGTACGGTCGATCTAACGTCTTATGCCGATGCCGATGGTTACGCAGAGATTGCGCATGCGATTTATGCAAATAGCGCGCTCTACGTCGCCGTGCAGCGGCTCAATCGCGCGGCGACGAATGCGGTGTGGCCGCCCGTCGGGCAAAGTTATCTCGTGAAAATAAATCCCACGACATACCAGATTACGCTTTCGACGCTGCTGACCTACACAAACCCCATCTCGCGAATACACTTCAACGCCGCGCGCAATTCGTTAATCTTTGCGGCGGCGGGGCATTTTTACTCCAACGCACAGTTAGACGGCGCTTGCCTCGAATATAGTCTGACGACCGATGCGCTCGTCGCGCCGCCGATTACCGAAATTCAGGCTGGCTATGAAATAGCCGACTGCCAGATTCGCGCCGATGGCAGCGGAATTTTCCTCGGGTACGACTCTGGTCTAAATAGCATTTTTGGTCTTTTCGACCCCATCGGACAAACCGTGACGCGCATCGCGGCGACGCTTTCGAGTTCAAATGGCGGATTTTATTCCGATTTTCTGTTGCATTCGAACGGCAAGGCATATCTTGCCGACCGTAACATCTACAACCCCGGTGTGCGCATCTTTAGCGGCGCAAGTCTTGCCGAAGAAACGACGCAGCCGATCTATACGGGCTTGCCGCCGTTTGTTTTAGAAGAGGTACCGTGAGCTAAGAGCGTGTAACACAAGCTCTACGCCAAACTTTCCCATTCGGCGAGTTTTTGCTCGAGCTGCTTCTGTCGATCGGCGCGTTCGGCGCTTTTCAGGCGGATTTCCTCTGGCGAGAGAGACTGCAACCGAGCGCCGTCGGCGAAAATTGCGTCGAGTTCGGTGACGGCGGCTTCGTGCGCAGCGATGGCCTCTTCGAGTTTTTTGATATGCGTCTGTTGTTTACCGGCGTCGCTTTTTTGCTTTTTACGCTCGGTGTAGTTACTCCCCCCGCCACCTGAACGCTGGGGAAGGAGGGCAAGCGCCGCTTCGGTTTTTTGCCGTGCGAGCGTTGCCGGGGCAACTGCTGCGTCGCCGGGTGAATCGAGCGCCTCGACGCCTGCATTGAGTTCGTGCAATGTACCGTTTTTGAGTTCGAACAAACGATTGCAAACACGCTTGATAAAGCTGCGGTCGTGGCTTACCATTAACACGGTGCCCTTGTAGTTAAGGAGTGCATCCTCCAAAGCTTCGATGCCTTCGATGTCGAGATGGTTCGTCGGTTCGTCGAGCACAAGAAAATTGGGTTTCTGCAACATGAGATCGGCAAAGACGTAGCGCGCCATTTCGCCGCCCGAAAGCGCAGTCAGCTTTTTTTTCTGCTCGTCGCCTTCGAAGAGCATGTGGCCGAGCGCGGTGCGCACATCTTTGACGGCTTTTGTCGAATGCAGTTCGTAGAGATGCTCGTGCATTGGCTGCGCGAGTTTGCGTAACTCTTCGTGTACCTGTGCGTAATAGCCCATGCGTACTTCGTGTCCGAAATGCACGGTGCCCGCAACGGGTTTGAGCTCGCCCGCAATGATCTTGAGGAGCGTCGTTTTACCGTGGCCGTTGGGGCCGATGATCGCCGCCTTGTCGCCTTTGCGCAGTTGCAACTCGGCGCCGTTAAAGAGTTTTAAGTCGCCGAACGCCATCGCGACATTATGCACGTTCAAAATATCGCGGCCCGGTTCGCGCTCGTAATTAAAGAAGAACGACGGCTTACGCCGCGACGACGGTATAATTTCAGGGACTTCGATTTTTTCGACTTGCTTTACGCGCGATTGCGCTTGTCGCGCTTTCGACGCCTTGGCGCGAAAGCGATCGATGAACTCGGTGAGTTCGGCGATTTTTTTCTTCGCCGCCTCGGCTTCGCGCTCTTTCTGTTCGGCGGCAAGCGTGCGTGCGCCGACGAAGCGCTTGTAGTTCATGTTAAAGAGCGTGATCGTTTTGTAGTCGACGTCGAGAATTTGCTCGGCGAGCTCGGCGAGAAAGCGGCGGTCGTGCGTAATGAGCATCAGCATGCCGCGAAACTCATAAAGAAGAAAGTTTTCGAGCCACTCGATACCCGGCATGTCGAGGTGGTTCGTCGGTTCGTCGAGTAGCAACACCTCGCCTTTGGCAAACAAGGCACGAGCGATGAGCACACGCATCATTTGCCCGCCCGAAAGTTTTTGCGCGGGTATACGGTGCGTCGTATCGGGTAAGCCCAAGCCCGAAAGAATACGCGCGGCTTCGGACTCGGCGCGGTAGCCGTCGCGCGCTAAAATTACTTCTTCGATTTCGCCCGCGTGCACCGGGTCGAGGTCGGCGCTCTCGCGTTCTTTAAGAGCGCGCGCAAGAATTTCGTCGCCGTGTACGACAATTTCGATCGCCGTTTCGCTATCGCCGATCGGCAGGTTCTGCTCTAAGTAGGCGATGCGCGTGCCTTTTTGAATATCTAATTTGCCTTCGGTCGAACTCTCACGCCCGGCGAGAATTTTTAGCACCGTCGATTTACCCGAGCCGTTCGCGCCCGCGATACCATAGCGCACGCCTTCGTTGAGTTGAATCGAAACTTTTTCGAACAGGTCGCGCGACCCGTAAGACATGCCGAGGTTTTGCAGACTAATCATTAGCCGCCCTTGAATTTAGAGTCGTAGTCGGCGACCGCAGCCGCGATGACTTCGAGTGCCGTTGCTTTGTCGTAGATCGCTCCGATCTCAACTTTTTGTTTGCGCCCGGGAAAATCTTTATAGGTCAAAAAATAGTGGCGAATTCTATCGATGAGCGGTTCGGGCATATCTTTTAACGATTGAATATTTGCGTACAGCGGGTCATCCGCCATTACCGAAATAATCTTGTCGTCGGCCTCGTTATCGTCGATGAGTCTGAGGCCGCCGATGGGGCGAGCGCGCACGAGAAAGCCGTTGGCGTGGATTGACCGCTCGGTAAAAACGCAGATGTCGAGCGGGTCGCGGTCGCCGCGTTCGACCTTTTTATCGTTCGCGAGTTGGCGAATATTTTCGTCGCAGTACGTTTGCGGAATAAAACCGTAGAGCGTCGGGCACAGCGAAGAATATTTCTGCGGGCGATCGACTTTCATGAGTCCCGAGGCTTTGTCGATTTCGTATTTGATCGTGTCAGAAGGAACAATTTCAATAAATGCAGAAACGATCTGCGGCGCTTCGGGGCCGATCGCGACACCGTGCCAAGGGTGAGAAGTAAATGGACTTGCGTGCATAAAAAAGCGCGCCCGGCGCTAGCGACAGTTCGGGAAAGCGAGACAGCGTGAAAAGTTGGATTTGAAGCTATTGTGACTAGGTGGAAAATCGCTTTTGAAGATAGCTTGCGCGAGATCCCGCCTAGTCACTATTGCTGGCAATTGAGGGTAAGATTATCGATCGCGCAAATCGCAACAGAGGGATTTCCCGTTTGCATGCAACCGATATACAGAGTATTTGCCGACTGGCCCTCGAACGCGGTGAGGTATTGCGAAACCGTGAGCGAAGGTACGGATGCGTAATCTGCGCGCACCGCTAATGCGTTGATATAGAGAGTCACGTTATAGGTGGGGTAACCTGAGCCTGCCAGATTGTAAAAATAGCTTAAGACGCACCCCGAGCGCCCTTGCAAGTTAATATTTGGCAGATACGTCGCGGTCGCAGCGGTATTCGGAGAGCTATTTGCCACTTTTGCCGCTGTCGAACCAGCAACACCCGCTCCCGCAGTCAGCGCCCAACCAGAGGCGAGGCTCCAGTTTGCTGCGCCGTTTTCAAAGTTATCCAACACCGACGAATATGCGGCGGTCAGCGGATTGTTACACGTCACTAAAATATTATCGATACGCACGTCGGCAGCAGTGCCCGCCGCGACGGCAGTGAGAATTGTGAGCTTGCCGGTGATTCCCGTGGTGAGTGTTGTCTTATAAGTGACGAACTGCGTCGCGCTCGAAATCGCCGAGGTCCCGCTCGTGTTCTTGAGCTCGCCGACGACGCTACCGGCATAAAGAACTTGCGCTAAAACACCGGCGCTGGCACTCAAACTGTAGCGCGCGTCGTATTGCAATTCGCAATTTGCGCTCTGGCTTAAATCGATATTGTTCACTGTCGTTATACTGAATGTCGCAGCTAAAGCGCTCGTGGGGCTAATGAGCGCAACCCCGTTCGGCGCGGGCGTGCCGGTTGTCCATGTACCCGAAAGCTGACTCCATTGGCTGAGGCCACTTTCGAAATTTTCGCTGAACACGGTCACGGGAATTTTCGCGGCGAGATTGTCGAGATATGCGTCTTTCTGGTTAATCGCCGTACACGAGGCCGATAGCGTGACGCAGAAAATCCCCCAGAGTTGTTTTTTCATAATCTCACCCCCGCATAGAGCCAAAAGTCGTGTTCGAGAAACGCCTGATTTTGTGAGAACATCGCAACCTGCGCGCGGTAGCTGAGCCCCAAGCTCCAGTACGGCCAATGGTATGCCACCGAAGTACCGATGAGCGCGCTCGGTTGCCAGCTCGCAAAAATCGCGCTGCCTGCGGCGGAAAGTTGCGAGTACAACGCGCCCGCACCGAATTCGGCGAAGGCGGCGAAGCGACCGCTTTGCCAATAAGGAAAACCAAACAGTAAATGATTCGAGACAAAAACGCCGCTGAGCGGCGCCGCTTGCGTCAAGAGCAGCGAATTTTGCCCGACGATGTCGGCTTGCCCGGTGAGCATCGTCAGCTTGCTTTGTATACCGAAGCGCGAACCTTTTGGCAGAAAGTAGATTTTTTTCGCCAGGCGACTTTCCCAAACGGCGGCCCCGAGCGAATAACCCGTCAGGTTCTGCACGGGAATTCCTTTCGCATAGGTAATCGTGCCGTCGCTACTGTAAAGCGACTGCATAATCGGTATGCCGGAAAAAAGTTGGATTTCCCAATCGCGCTCTTCGGCCTTTTGGCGCGCGATTGCGGCTCGGCGCAGTTCGGCCTCGACGGCGTCGAACATCGGCAATTCGCGCGCCATCGAATCGGCGATTTTTTCGGCGAGCACGTTGATGCCGTTGAACATATCGCTATCCGATTTTGTCAGTACTTCTTCGGAAACCTTGAGCAGCTTTGTATCGGTTTCATACGCCTGCGCGCTGAGCAGCAACACGCCGTTGAGTTCGGAGAATTTTCCGAACACCACGACATCCGCGCCTGTTCCTTGCCCGACACGAATTGCCTCGGTGCGATTGAATTGTTTCAAAATCGGCGGCTTCGTTTCGCTCATGCCGGTGGCGGTGGCGGGTTTGCCGGGTTCGTTTTTTTCGGTTACCAACTTTTCTTGCGGCGGCAACGGAGCCTCTTTTTGTTTTTCGTTCGCGGCATCTGGCGTCGCGACCTTGGCATTATCGCGGCTCAACAGTTGAAATTTCTGTGTCTTTTTGATCGGCTCGACGAGCGCGTCGGCGATGCTACCCGCGAGATAACCGAATTCGGGTTTGCCGGTCTGGTTTTCAAAATCGAAGATTAACACCTTGCGGCGGATAACCCCTTTGCGGGTGCTATTGTTCGGTGGCTGCGGTTGCGCTATAATCGATAAACTACATAACAAACAGGAAAGCCAAGCACCGAACGATTTCAGTCCGCAGAATCGCATTCAATCCGCACCGCAAATATGCCGGTGGAAGCGTCAACGTATTCTCTATTGATTTTACGAGCGCCCCGCAAATACGACATTGCCCAATGTCTGCTTCGACGCAGCAAATCGCCGCCGCCGAAAAGCTGTTACATTCTGTATTTGGGTATGCGAGCTTTCGCCTCGACCAAGAACGCATTATCGCGAACGTACTCGATAAAAAAGACACGCTTGTGGTAATGCCAACGGGCGGGGGAAAATCCCTCTGCTACCAGATACCCGCGCTTGTCTTCGAGGGGCTCACCGTCGTCGTCTCGCCGCTCATCTCGCTCATGCAAGACCAGGTGATGCAGCTCAAACAACTCGGCGTCGCGGCGGTCTGTCTCAACAGTTCGCTCGACCTCGTCGAATACGAAGAAAATATTGCCGCGATTCGTGCGGGTAAAGTGAAGCTGCTGTACCTTGCGCCCGAGACGTTGTTTTTAGCGCGCACACAGGCGCTGCTCAAAAATATAAAAGTCGATTGCCTCACGATCGACGAGGCACATTGCATATCCGATTGGGGGCACGATTTTCGCCCCGAGTACCGTAAGCTTGCCGAAGTGCGCGGTAAATTTGCCGAGGCGGTGACGATCGCGCTCACGGCCACGGCGACCGCGCAGGTACGCGCCGATATCAAAGCACAGTTGGCAATCCCCGATTCGCACGAATTTGTTTCGAGTTTCGATCGCCCGAATTTGCAACTGCATGTGCTGCCGAAAGCGAACCCCGAATCGCAGGTGCTGGGCATTCTGCGCGACCACCCGAACGAATCGGGAATCGTTTATTGTTTCTCGAAAGCGCAGGTCGACGAACTTTCTACGCTGCTCGCCGCGCGTAACTTTTCGGTGAAGCCCTACCACGCGGGTTTATCCGATATGTTGCGCGCGAAGAACCAAGAACTTTTTATCCGCGACGACGTGCAAATTATTGTGGCGACGATCGCGTTCGGCATGGGCATCAATAAACCCAACGTGCGTTTTGTAATTCACTACGATTTGCCGAAAAATATCGAAAGCTATTACCAAGAGATAGGTCGGGCGGGGCGCGACTCTCTTAAGGCGGATTGCTTTTTGTTATACTCGCATAGCGATAGCCAGAAAATAAAATATTTTATCTCGCAAAAAGGCGACGACGAAAAGCGCGTCGCGCTACGGCAGCTAACGAGTCTTATCCACTACGCCGAAAGCGACGGTTGTCGGCGCAAATCGTTGCTCGCTTACTTTGGCGAAAACGCCGCCGAGTCGTGCGGCGCTTGCGACGCCTGCTTGAACCCGCCTAAAGATAAAATCGATCTCACCGTGCCCGCGCAAAAATTTATGTCGTGCGTGAAAAAGACCGGCGAGCGCTTCGGCGCGGCGTATGTCGTCGACGTGCTGCGTGGCGCAAAGACAGAAAAAATTTTTGCGAACGCGCACGACAAACTTTCGACGTACGGCATCGGCAGAGATATTGCGAAGCAGGGGTGGCTGGCACTTGCACGGCAGTTAATCCGCCAAGGCTTACTCGCGCAAGACGCCGAATTTAGCACGCTGTCGTTGACCGCCGCTGCGGTGCCGGTATTAAAAAGCGAAAAAATATTTCTCGGCGATTCGTTGCAAACTTCGACCCGCGATCACCCTTTTGTTAAGGGCGCTGCGGGCGAACGCAGCCAAATCGGCGGGGTGCGGCCAGAGCTTTTCGAGCTTCTGCGCAAGCGGCGCAAAGAACTTGCCGACGAGCAGAACGTTGCGCCGTATATGATTTTCTCCGACAAGACCCTCGTCGATATGTGCGCTCGCTTGCCGCAGTCGCACGCAGAACTGCTCGAGGTACACGGTGTCGGTGAAATGAAGATGCGCCGCTATGGCGACGAGTTTTTGCCGTTTCTGCGCGCGCATGCGGCAAATTAGATTACACTTGACACCGTGATTTTTCTCCTTAAATTATCACATGGCACGCCGTTCGACCCCTTCTCACAGTAAAAAAAATACCGCCCGCGATGGTTTCGCCGCCGAGGCGGTCTTCGAAAAAGATCAGGGCATCACCTATAAAGACTTTCTTATCTTACCGGGCTACATCGACTTTGCCCCGCAAGACGTGAGCCTCGAAACGCAAGTTTCGCGCAACGTGCGCACAAAGCTGCCGCTCATCAGTTCGCCGATGGATACCGTGACCGAAAGCCAGATGGCGATCACGCTCGCGCTCTTGGGCGGCATCGGTATAATTCATAATAACCTTTCGATCGAAGAACAGGCGGCGCAGGTCGAGCGCGTTAAGCGCTACGAAAACGGTTTTATCACCGACCCGATTGTTTTGTCCCCCAAAAATAAAATTTCCGATATCGACGCGATCGCGGGCCGCTATGGCTTTAGCGGAGTGCCGATCACCGAAGACGGCACACTGCGCTCGAAGCTCGTCGGCATCGTCGCTAACCGCGACGTCGATTTCGAGCGCGATCGATCGCTGACGCTCGCACGCGTTATGACGACAGAACTCGTGACTGCCCGCAAAGGTGTGTCGCTTGTCGAAGCGAATGAAATCCTGCGTAAGTCGAAAAAAGGTAAGCTGCCGATTATCGATAAAGAAGGTCGTCTCGTCGCGCTCATGAGCCGCACCGATCTTGTGAAGAATCGCGAGTACCCGGCGGCGACGAAAGATGACCAGAAACGCTTGCGCGTCGGTGCGGCCGTGTCGACGCACCCGCACGACCGCGAGCGCATCGAGACGCTCGTTGCGCGCGGCGTCGATCTGTTGGTGATCGATTCGGCGCAAGGGTATTCGAAATTTCAAATCGATCTTCTGAAAGAGCTCAAGAAAAAATATCCCGCCGTCGACGTCATGGCGGGCAACGTCGTGACGCGCGAACAAGGCGAGGCGCTCGTCAAAGCCGGCGCCGACGCGCTCAGAATCGGCATGGGGCCGGGCTCGATCTGCATCACGCAAGACACGATGGCGTGCGGGCGTTCGCAGGCGACGGCGGTCTATTACACCGCGCTCATGGCGGCCAAATATAAAGTGCCGGTCATTGCCGACGGCGGCATCTCGAACATCGGCGACATTGCCAAAGCGCTCGCAGTCGGAGCGAGTGCGGCGATGTGCGGCTCGCTACTCGCGGGCAGCAAAGAAGCCCCCGGCGATTATTATTACGAGAACGGCGTGCGGCTCAAGAAATTTCGCGGCATGGCGTCGATCGAAGCGATGGAAGGTTCGGGCGGCGGCGCAAAACGCTACAACGTCGAAGATCAGAAAATTCGCGTCGCGCAGGGCGTCTCGGGCGCGGTCGTCGATAAAGGCAGTCTTTTCGAATTTGTACCATATCTAATGCAGGGCGTGCGCCACGCGCTGCAAGACATGGGCTGCCGCGACATCGCGGCATTGCACAAGGCGCTGCACAGCGGCAATCTACGTTTCGAACCGCGCTCTTTGGCGGCGCAGGCGCAGGGCGGTGTGCACGGGCTTTATTCATATAAGAAACCCATCATCGGTGCGGAGTGAGATTTAGGTTCTACATTGATCCCGAAACGAATGCGCCCCGGAACGAAAGAACGGTTATAGGCGGAAATCATGATTTCGCTCACGTGAATAGGCGGGAACTCGCTTTAGCGAGTTCCCGCCTATTCATTCACCTTCAATTTTCCTTTACCAAATTGGCACACCCGGCACACGTTGTGGCATGCTCTTACACCGCAATACCGCAATTTGTTGTTTTATGCCATAATCGCAGCCTGCGGATGCACCTCGTGGGGCCACTTTTGGGAAGTAAATAAAGACAGCGGCAATAATAGCGCAACTTGCGCTACCGCGGTAGCCTCTGACCCATTCGCCATGGTCTGCGTACCCGCAAACACGACGGGGTTTGTGATGGGTGACGGTGAAGACGTGGGCAGGTAGCAACGGCTACACGTTTGCTAACCCCGGTGTGCAGGGCGACAATGGCGCACGCACCAACCAACACCCGGTGACGACGATCAACTGGCGCGATGCGATCATCTGGTGCAATGCGGCTTCGCAGCAGCAGGGCTTAACGCCAGTCTACTATAGCGACGCCGGTTTGACGGCGCCGTTAAAATTCGTCGATGGTACGGCTTCGGTGAACAGCACGGCGGGCAGCGAAGACAACCCCTATATGAACTGGACAGCGAATGGCTATCGTCTACCCACCGAAGCCGAGTGGGAATATGCGGCGCGTTATATC